>DASXXV010000312.1:0-19727 GCA_036502905.1 Occallatibacter sp.
GACCGCTATCGGCCAGCAGTTTCTCGATTGCATGTTCCTCAGAAAGATCGGTGAGCAGTCCGCGGCCCGGGGAGCAGACAATGTCGCCGGGCCCAAGATCGATGGCCGTCCCCACGAGGGCCGCCTCGTGTCCGAGAAAGCTCTTGCCGATCCCATCGGAATTCCCGTTCAGTTGGAGTTCCATGGCCCGGCACCTGAGCAGGTTTGTGTACAGTCCGATCAGTTTCTCGTCGGAGATCAAGGAGAACTTGCCGTTGGCAGTCGCTGGATCGGCGGCCGGAGATTTCGCCTCCGCTTCGGGTTGGCCCTGGCCTTTCGTGGTGGTGTGCATCGTCCTCGATTATCCCTCAGAACGGCTTGATTGTTGCGATTGTAAACGGACTCAGGCCGCCTGGGTCCAAACAGCGGATAAATTAACCTCGGTTCCCGGGCCGACTATCCTGCGCTGTCAGCGCCTTGCACATTTTGGTGGCGGTTTATTCCGGGAGTTGTGGCTGAAAGCCCGCGTGTTCGGTTCTATGTTGAGTAATCCGCGTTGATGTGCACGTATTCGGCGGTAAGGTCGGTGGTCCAAAAAACGCATGCCCCGTCGCCCTGGTGCAGATCGATGGAGATGGAAAACTCCTCCTGTTGCAGGTAAGCGTGGGCGGCATGCTCATCGAACTCCGCGGCTCGCCCGCCATTGCGGCAGATACGCTGCTCGCCGAACCAGATATCGATGCGGTCGGGGTCGATCTCAGCGCCGGAGTAGCCTACGGCAGCCACCAGCCTGCCCCAGTTGGGATCGCATCCCGCCCATGCAGTCTTTACCAGCGGCGAGTGCGCGATGGCTTTGGCCACCTTGAGCGCATCCCCGTCGCTGGCCGCGCCCTCGATGCGCAATTCGACCACATGGCTGATGCCTTCGCCGTCTGCAACCACCTGCCGCGCCAGCGATGTGCACACCTCCGTGAGCGCGGCTGCGAACTCGCCATTATGTGCATCCAGCGACGCGCCGCCCGCGCCTGAGGCGAGCAGCAAGACGGTGTCGTTCGTCGATGTGTCGCCATCCACCGAAATTCGGTTGAAGCTTGGTTCGATGGCCTTGCGCAGATAGCCATCGAGCACGGCAGGCGTCGCCTCGGCGTCCGTCAGAATGTAGACGAGCATGGTGGCATGGGGCACCAATTGAGGGTGAATCATGCCCGAGCCTTTGCAGGTGGCGGCGAGGCGGATCTCCTTGCCCTCAATATCCAGCCGCGCGAATGCGGTCTTTTCGACGGTGTCGGTGGTCAGGATGGCCTCGGCCACTTCCTGGAAATGATCCGATTCCGAACCGATGCGCGCGGAAAGCCCGGGCAGCGCGGCGATCAGCTTCTCAGCAGGCAGGGGTACGCCGATAATTCCCGTCGATGAGGGAAAGACTTCGAGTGGAGAGCAGCCAAACACCTGGGCAACTCCCTCGCAGGTGGCATGAGCCGCATCGATTCCTGCCTGTCCCGCGGCGCAGTTAGCATTACCCGCATTGATGGCCACGGCGCGCACTTTGCCGCCGGTCGCGCGCAAATGCTCCTGGTCCACCAGCAGGGGCGCGGCCTTCACTCGGTTGGCAGTGAACGCGGCGGCGGCGCTGGCCGGTGCGTCCGCCACAATCAGCGCAAAGTCGGTGCGCCCGCTGGCCTTCAGGCCGGCCTTGGCGGCTCCGAAACGGAATCCCTTCGGTATCAAAAATTCAGAAATGTCGCTCATGCTTTCCGGGATCCGGCGCGTCTGTTCCTCGCCGGCTGGATTGGATTCAAACCTTTAATCTAGCAGGTGGGGGATCGATGACCGAGACCGCAGCCGGTGCACCGCAGATAGATGAGCATTCGTTTCTCGAATTGGAACATGTGAACGTAGCGCGCGGCGACCGCATCGTGCTGCACGACGTCAATCTCAATATTCGGGCCGGCGAGCACGTGGCGATTCTGGGACCAAACGGTTGCGGGAAATCCACGCTGATATTCACCATCACCTGCCAGATCTACCCCATCGTGCAGCCCGGAATGCGGGTACGCATTTTCGGCCGCGAGCGCTGGGATCTGACGCAGTTGCGCAGGTATTTCGGCGTTGTCGCCGCGGGTCCTTTCGGCAGCGAACTGCCGGGCGAGCGCACCGCTGTCACCACGGGTCTGGACGCGGTGGTCGCGGGGTTCTTCTCGGCGTCGACGCTGTGGCCCAACCTTCATGTCACCGATGAAATGCGCGAGCGCGCGGCGGAGGCGCTGGAGCGCATGGAAGCCCTTCACCTGGCTCAGCAACTGGTGGGGGAAATGTCGGCCGGAGAAAAGCGCCGCATTCTCATCTCCCGCGCCCTGGTGCACCGGCCCCGCCAATTGCTTCTCGACGAGCCGTCCAACGCCCTCGATCTCGCGGCGCAGCGCGAACTGCGCGACATCCTGCGGCGTCTTGCCTCGGAGGGCACCGGCCTGGTCCTGGTCACCCACCACCTGGGCGACATTCTTCCCGAGATCGAGCGCATCATTCTCATGCGGGACGGCCGCATAGTGGGCGACGGCCCGCGGGAAGAACTCCTCACGGCCCCAAGGCTAAGCGAACTCTTCAAGACCAACGTCCGTATCGGCCGCGACGAGGAGTGGCTGCACAGCTGGTGAAAAGCAGTGAATGGTGGACAGTGAACAGTGGCCAGCGAACAGTGCAAGGAGCAGCACTGATTGACACTGTCACCCGTTCTCATCCCTCCGATGGAGGCTTTGCTCCCGGAAGACGTTTCCGCAACAGGGCTATCTGGCCGGTGTGGTGGGCTTCGTGTTCGCATACGTGAAACCACTTGCACAGGTTGTTCGTGGGTCCCCAGGGCCAGTCCTTGTCGACTGCCATGAGCCATGCGTCGTCTTTCTTGCGAAATCCAGCCAGGGTCTTCTCGCGCACCTCGTGCAGAATGCCAACGTAGTAATCGCGGTCGTGTCCCTTGATCGACTTGCGCCCGGCGTCGCCGAGATCCATGGCCGCATCCCACTTCTTCTTGACGTCGTCCGGCCAGCTATCCCACTTCATGCCCTCGAAAGTGTGCAGGCCGTAGTAGGTTTCGGTTGCGGCGAGATGCAGCATCAGGGCGCCGATCGCGTTTGCATTGGCGTCGAACAGAACGTCCAGATCCGTTTGCGTGAGACCCTTGGTTGCGGACAGTACGCCATTACCCTCGCGCATCCACGTCAGCTGCGAGACAAACGTGCCGATCATTGGGGAATAACCCGGCAGGGGGCCCAGGACATTAGGGCTGCCCGCGTCGGCGGGGCTGCCCGCGTCGGCGCGGGCAGCATCCGGACTGACAAGCGGCAACGTTAATCCGGCTGCCAGGGTTGCTGCCGTCCCGCCCAGGAAGGCTCTCCTGGTGGCGACATGCCGGTGTGCAAAAGCGATCGGTCTGCTCATGGTTGTTCACCTCCGGGAAGATCCCGGCGCGCCGCCGGTAAGGTGGGGCGGCCAGTATACATTCCTGGAGGCAACACCGTGGACGCTGTTCTCACGCCCGGCCGGTTGCGAACCGAGCAGCGGGAGCCGGATGCGCGCCTTTGGCCGTAACCATCGCCATTCCCAGGCAGGCAGCAATCAGGATCTCCGCGACGACTGGCCCGAAGAAGAAGTACGCATACGAGTTCACCGCGAAGACCAGGTACGCCACCATAAATGTGGCGATTACCGGACGCAGCCGTGCCGCATCGCTTTTCGCCAGCGAGCCGAGCTGCCAGAACACGATGGCTTCCGCGGTAAGCACAATGGTGATCCCGAGCCCCAGTCCGCGATAAAAGATGAAATAGCTCCGGGTTAGCCCGAAAACGGTGAACTCGTTGGCCTTCATGGCTGCCCACGTGGCCGCGGAGACGCCAGGATCCGGCTTGCCGAAGACGCCGCCAATGGTATGCAGGATGGAGTGAATCAGCGTCAAGACCGAAGCTATGCGCAGAAATACGGTTGGTTTCATCAGGCGACCTCTCGTTTTGGCATTGCGGCTTAGGGCCTGTTAACAGGCCCTGGTATCCCCGAGCCGGAGGGGTTGGTCTCCCACCCTTTCCGCAGGAAGCACCGAAAGGATGGGAGTGGAAATTGGTTTCATTTACGATACCGTGGTTCACTCGCCGGCGGGCGTCTCGGCGAAGACCTTGGAATAGCACTCGAGGATGCCGGTCCAGGCGCCCGGCCCATCGAACAGCGCGCGCAATTCCTGGTAGCCTTCGCCGTGCCGCTCCAGCTTGCTGTGTTCGAGTTCTACGAGAGTCGCCTCTGTCCCTAGGGGCGAGAAGCGGATTTCCACCTCGCTGGCGCGCGACATGTCAGGATCGAATTTCCAGTCGGGCGAATCATGTCCGGGGCCCAGGTGCCAGGAGAAGCGCACCATGCGCGGCGGGTCCCACGCCAGCACTGTACCCCACTCGCAGTGCGCGCCCTGGGCATTGCGCTCATACCATCGTCCCCCGACGCGCGGTTCCACGAAGATGGCAACGAAGGGGGTGCCGCCGATGTGGTGCGACGCAGGCCACCATGTCTCCATCTGCTCCACGAATACTGAAAACGCGCGCTCCACCGGGGCCTGCACGCGAACGCTCTTACGAACGACGGCTTCTGCGAGGGTGTTTGCCATGCTTCTCTCCAGTCAGTTTCGGTTTCAGGGATTGTTCTGCGGCGATTTGAAAGGCGCTCATGGCGCGGGTCCACATCTGGTCGAAGTGCGCCCTGAGGCGGGCGACGCCTTGCGGATCCAGCTGATACAACCGGCGCGTTCCAGCCTTGCTGTCGGTCACCAGGCCTGCATCTTTCAATACTTTGAGGTGCTGCGAAACCGCGGGCCGGCTTACCGGAAGCATGCTCGCCAGCTCGTTCACGGCGATTGGACCGGCGGCCAGCTTCTGGAAGATGGCCATCCGGGTAGCATCGCCCAGGGCATCGAGTCCGGCTTGTAAGTAAGCATCCACTTACGGTAAGTTGCCACGAACCGATAAGGATGTCAACCAGAAAATCCGCGGCGGAATGGAAATGCGATTTACCCGCCTGATACCGGAAAGTGGTACCATCACCGCAACTGGATTTTGCGAGGGATTCCCGGGAGGTTTTCATGAGCGGCTACTCGAGACGAGACTTCATCAAGACCGGCATCGCGGCGGGAGCTCTGGCCGGCGCCGGCACTCTTCCCTTGAACGCGGCCCGCAAGGCGACCGACATGGTCACGCTGGGGAACTCCGGACTAAAAGTGACACGCCTCGCCTTCGGCACGGGAAGCAACAACGGCCACGTGCAGTCTGCGCTGGGCCAGGCGCAGTTCACGAAACTTGTCCGCTATGCCTACGATCGCGGCATCCGCTTTTTCGAAACCGCCGAGGCGTACATGACGCCGGGCATGCTGGGGGAGGCGCTCAAAGGCCTGCCGCGCGACAGCTACCAGCTCATGAGCAAGGTGGAAACCTACCGGCCCGGCAGCGATCCGGGGCAGCGCTTCGAAGAGATGCGCAAGACCCACAAGACCGAATACTTCGACATCATGCTTCTGCACTGGCAGCACACGCCCAACTGGGTTGAGGAATCCAAGCACTGGCAGGAGGGCATCGAGGAAGCGCAGGAGAAGAAGATCATTCTCAAGCGCGGGGCGTCGGTGCACGGGTTGCCGGCGCTGCGCCAGGTTCCGACCTTCCCGTGGCTGCAGGTGGCCATGATTCGCATGAATCACAACGGCACGCGCATGGACGCTCCTGTCCCCGACGTCGAAGAGCCGGGCAACGTGCCGGAAGTGGTGCAGCACGTGAAGCAGGTGAAGCAGATGGGAATGGGCGTCATCAGCATGAAGCTGGTGGGCGATGGCAAATTCACGCACCACGAAGACCGGGTGGCGGCCATGAACTTCGCATTCCGCAACGCGGGCATCGATTGCGCCACCGTGGGTTTCAAGAGCACCCAGGAAGTGGACGAAGCCATCGACAACATGAACGCCGCCCTGGCGTAACTTCCATCCTCTGCCACTCTGATCGGTTCGCACCGGGTGCGAACCGGTCAGGTGCGGCACCTCCAGTGAGTTCCGATCTCCTCCCCCGCTTAAACACGCCCGACAGAATCCTGCTTAACGAGACAGGTACGTACCGTCCGGCTTGACGGCCATGCCTCTTCCGTTTAGGTTGGAAGTACACGGGAAAGGAGGTTGATCCAGCTAATGCAAATTGAGAGTTTCAGTAGTTTCGTACGTGAGGTGACTGAGGCCTAGGGCATCGCGCCCCTGCTTGATCCGGCCCCCGAAAGTCCCCAGCGGCAGCCATTCAACCGCCGGGTTGTACCTAGATTCGGGCTTTCGCGTCCAGTGCGCGATGGCCTTAGTCCAATCCCAACAGTTCACCGGCAACGGCTCGGGAGATTCCCGGGCCGTTGTTGCGTTGGGCGGGCCGGTTCGTCCCGCCGTTCCCCCGCTTTGTCACAGTCAGGGCGCGAGTGACACTATTTTCTGGTGCTCGCGCGCGGACACCGGCGTCCAATAGTGGACGATCTTGTAAACGATTGCGTATCGTCTGATATGCGCAACGCCTTTTGTCAATCCATTTATGTCCGGAAGATCCTCGAAGGCCTGACGCGAATTCTGGAAACCAGCTTGCTAATGTGAGTCGAACCCCTTTTTCCCGTCCCGAGGGTCCGCATGAAGCAGTTTGAGTTGTTCCGGCTGGATACGTCCAACGAATGCGTGTGGCGTGACGGCGCGCAGATCGCGCTGGCGCCCAAGCCGTTCGCCATCCTGCGCTACCTGGTGGAGAATTCCGGCCGCCTGATTACCCATGACGAGCTCCTCGACGCGCTTTGGCCGGAGACCTACGTTCAGCCCCAGGTTCTCCGGACCTACATGCTCGAGTTGCGCAAGATGCTGGGCGACGATGTGGATTCTCCACGGTTCATCCAAACGATTCCCAAGCGGGGCTACAGCTTTGTAGCGCGGGTAACAGAGAGCCCGGACGCGAAGAACGGACTGGCGCATGCCGAGAACTCCATTGCTTCCGGGATGACGGATCCTGCCTTTATTGACCGCGAGGAGGAAATGCGGCGGCTCAAAGCCGCGCTGCAGGCTGCGGCCAGTGGGCAGCGCCAGGTGGTATGTATCAGCGGCGGTGCGGGCATCGGCAAAACCGCGCTGGTGGACGCGTTTCTGTGCGCCAGCTTCTCGCCCGCGATTACGGTGGCGCGCGGCCAGTGCGTGGAGGCGCTGGGGCGCAGGGAAGAGTACTACCCGTTGATGGAGGCTCTGGCCCACCTCTGCGCCTCGCCCGATGGCGAGCGGGCGTGTCGCGTTCTGGCGCGGGTTGCGCCCGGGTGGCTGCCGGGAGCGGGAGGCACGCCCCAGTCCGCCAATGATACGTCCCCGGCGGTCAGAACAGTGCGGCTGCCCGGCGAGTTGTGCGCGGCGCTGGAGGAACTGGCCGGCGAGAAGCCCTCGATGCTTGTCTTCGAAGACCTGCACTGGGCCGACGACGCCACCCTGGGCGTGATCTCGGCGCTGGCGCGGCGGCGTACACCCGCCCGGCTCATGGTCCTGGTCACTTTTCGTTCCCCGGATGGTTCCGCCGATCAGGCTTTGAAATCCCTCAAACAGGATCTGGTTATTCGCCGGCTGTGCGTGGAGTTAAGCCTGGGCCCTCTCCACCGTGGCGCGGTGCGGCAATTGCTGGCGAGGGAACTGGGACAGGACGAGCTTCCGCCAGGGCTGGATGAATTCATCTATGCGCGCTCGGAAGGCAATCCGCTTTTTGTGAAGGCCATGCTGGAACACCTGATTGCCGAGCGCTACCTGGTGCGCGAGGACCACGATGGGTTCCCGGCGTGGCGGCAGCGCACCCGGTTCCCCGCCGTCGAATCCGGCGTACCCGATCAGCTCTCGCAGATGATCGAGCGGGAGATCGAGCGGCTCTCGGCCGAGGACCAGCGGCTCCTGGAGGCGGCCAGCCTGGTGAGCGTGGCGTTTCCCGCCTGGGCCGTGGCTGCCGCGCTGGAAGCGGATCCCGCTGAAATGGACGAGGCCTGCGACGATCTGGCGCGGCGCCTCTATTTCGTTCGCCGCGCCGGAGAAGATGAGTTACCCGACGGTACGCGCTCGGCCTTCTATGTGTTTGCCCATGGACTGTATCGCGAAGTCCTTTACCAGCGGCAATCCGCGTCCCGCCGCGCCCGGCGGCACACGCGAGTTGCCGAGCGCCTGGCGCAGTTGTTCGCCGGTAGGGAAGTAAACGTGGCCCAGGAAATGGCCATGCATTACGAAGCCGCCGGCAATTGGCAGCGGGCCGCGGGGGTGCTGGTATCGGCAGCGCAGAATGCGCGGGAGCGAAACGTCCATCCCGAGTCCGAGGCCCTGCTCGAGCGCGCCCTTTGTTTAGCGCAGAACCTTCCCGCGCCGCAACGCCGGACCCTGGAAGAGGAGATTCGTACCGAATTCGCGGCAACTCGAGAATCTCATTCCCCCGCCGCCTCCCCCTTGCACGCGGCGCCGAAGACGTAATTCCGCATTTCAACGTTGTCACCCTGCGAAATGGCGCGGACCGATAAGCCGCACTCGGCTATTCGTAGCGGATGGCCTGCACGGGGTCGAGCGCGGCGGCGCGGCGCGCGGGAAGCCAGCACGCGAATACGCCCACGCTCACCAGCACCGTCGCGACCACCGCGAACACCGTGGGATCGGCGGTAGACACGCCCAGGGGCAGAGCGGTCAACAGCCGGACGGCAGGTATGGCGAGGGCCAGGCCGAGCGTGAGGCCGGCGCCAATCTGCCACAGGCCGCGCTTCATCACCAGCATCAGGATATTGCGCACGCTGGCGCCCAGGGCAATGCGCACTCCGATCTCCTGGGTGCGCCGGCTGCCGGCATGCGCGATGACCGCATAGATGCCGACGGATGCCATCACCAGGCCGATGAAGGCGAAGCTGCCGAAGATCTTGCCGAAGACCCGCAGGAACCAGGTCTGATGTTGGAGCGCGTCGCTGAGCGAGGATACATCGCGAAGGGGAAGCTCCGCGTCCAGGCTTTGCACCGCGGCGCGAACTGCGGCGCTGGGATCACCCGACGACTCCAGCAACAGCGACATGGAGTTCCAGCCCTCCTGCCGGTAAGGCACGAACATCAGCGGCCGCGGATCGTTAGTGATCAGTTCCTGCACCATGTTCGCGGACACGCCGACCACCGTAATCCACTCGGTGGGCTTGTTCTGGTCGTCGTAAAGGCGAAAGCGCTTGCCGATCGGATCCTGGTTCGGCCAGAAATGCGCGGCGGCTTCGCGGGAAAGAATCGCGCCGGCATGTTGGGGCGTTCCATCCGTGGCGGTGAAATCGCGGCCCTCGAGAAGCGGAACGTGAATGGCCTCGAAGTAGCCCGGAAACTGCGCCAGGAAGGACACCCACGGACGGCGTGCGGCTTCGGAGATGGGAGCGTGTTCCAACTCAATCTGCTGGCGAGCGGCGCCCAGCCCTGGAGGCTGGGATACAACCGCGACATGGCTCACACCGGGAATCGCACGGAGACGGGGAAGAAGCTGATCGTAGAAGCGCATCCGGGCGTCGGTGTCCTTGTAGCGCAGGTCAGGCAGATCGAGCCGGGCGGTAGTCAATTGTTGCGCGGGGATGGATGGATTGATGGACAAGCTGGCAATCAGGCTGTGCGCGAATATCCCGGCCCCGGTGAGGAGCACGAGGGTAAGCGTAAATTGAAAGACCACCAGCAGTCCCGTGATCCAGCCTTCGCGAGGGTGGCCGACGCTGCGTGCGCCCTCCTTCATTACGTCGTTGAGGTCGGCGCGAGATGCGCGCAGGGCGGGAGCCATACCGAACAGCAGGCCGCTCAGGATGCACAGAGCGGCAAAGTAGCCGAATACGGTGTAATCCATGGTGAAGGCGATCCACGAGGGCCGGACTGCCTGGGTGGAGAAATCGAACCAGCGCACTCCCAGGGCGGCAAGGCCCATGCCCAGCAGGCCCCCGAGCATGCTGAGCATCACGCTTTCTATGAGCAACTGGCGGATGACTCGCCAGCGCGACGCGCCCAGCGCGGTGCGAATGGACATCTCGCGCTTGCGTGCCAGGGCACGGCTCAGCATCATGTTGGCCACATCCGCACACGCAATCAGAAGCACGAAGCCCACCGCGGCAAGCATCAGCAGAAAAATCACCCGGATGCCACCTCCGTTGTAGCGCTGATGAAATGTCTGGACGCTGGCGCCGAAGTCCTTATCGGCCGGGTATTCCTTTGCCAGCCGGCCGGCAATGCCGTCGAATTCGCTGGAAGCCCCCTGCAAGCTGATGCCCGGCTTGAGAATTCCATATGCCATGATGCGGCGATTGTCGCGTTTTTGCAGTTCGGGCGTGGGCACCAGGGGCATCCACATATCCACGCCGCTGGGGAATCGATAGCCCCTGGGCATGACACCGATAATGGTGGCGGGCCGGCTATTCACCCGGATCTGCCGTCCGATTGCGCTGGCAGCGCTGCCGTAGCGGTCCTTCCACACGCCGTACCCAATCACAAGCACGGGATCCGCGCCCGGCTTTTCATCGCTTGCAACAAAGCCGCGCCCCAGGACGGGGCTGGTGTGAAGCATGGAGAAGATGCCCGCAGTGGCCCGCTGCAGATGATAGGACTGCGGCGGGTTACCGTTCTCGCTGATTACGCCTTCCTCATCGATCGCGCCCTCGATCGCTTCCAGGGACGAAGCCTGGGCGCGGTATTCCTGAAAGTCGGGATACGACATGGGCAGGAATCCCTGGTTCATTTTGAGATTGCGGCTGATGATGGAGACCAGGCGCGCCCCACCGGGCACGGGCACCGGCTTGAACAGCACCGCGTTGATGAGCGTGAACACCATGGTGTTGAGACCAATCCCCAGCGCCAGCGTCGCGACAACCGCGAGCGAGAACCAGCGATGGGAGAAGATCATTCGCAGGGCAAAGCGCAGGTCGTTTCTCATGAGGTCTTCCTACGGGAAGACGAACGACCTCGTTCCGCCGTTAACCAGAAATTTCGAATCAGATGAGACGAGCCGCGTTTTCGGCGACAAATTCCCCGGGTTATTCCGCCAATGGAATGTTTTTGAACGCACCATGACTGCCTTCGGCGCACGCATGTTCGTCAGGGGCAAAATCGCGATTGCGGTGGGCGTCAAGAGCGTCCGGAAAGAATTGACGTTTTCTGGACGGAAACTTGACGACTTCATTTTTGTGAACCGCTAGTGTGCTTTCGAGGGGGAGGTCAACACATGCGATTCACAAAACTCAAAACCATCATGGCGGCGATCGTGGTTACCACGGCAGTCCTGTCGGGCCACATTGCCAAGGCGGAGACCACGCTGAACGTCCCATTCAGCTTCACCATTTCCGGGCACACCATGCCTGCCGGCGTCTACACGGTTCAGGAAGATACGTTTCACAACGCGGTGATTCTCCGCAATCAGGATGCGTCGAAGAGCTTCACTTACGCCCTGCGGCCCGGCGACGCCACCGCCAACCAGGCTCATGTTTCCCTGAAGTTCGAATCTGTGGGGGAAGGCCATGTCCTGCGTGCGATCCAGTTCGGTTCCAAGATGACGTCCCGCCTGGAAGACAGGCCGGTGCCAGCCAGCTATGAGCCCGCCCGGCTGTCGCAGGGGCGATAGTATTCAGGCCGCGATGCCCCCGGGTCTCGAAATGGAGATCTGGGGGGCCCGGTAGCTGCTTTTGTTCTGATTCATACAGGCTTCGAATCGTTCTTCCTTTTCACGGGAGGGGCCATCGCCACCACGATGCCCTCCCGTTTTTTTTTGTTTCCAACTTTCACTTTTTGAGTTCTACTTTGTAACGTTGTAGAGACTCGAAGCACTACATCCCCGGTTGCTGCACCCAAGGGTCGATCTCTCTCGGCCTGGCAAGTCGATTTGACGGGATCCTTTACCCACGAAGCAAGACCGGACGTCCGACCCGTGCTCCCGTGGCCGGTTCCCCTGAATTTTGGAAACCTGGTATTCTTTCGCCTGACTACCCACCACTTTTGCGTCTCTCTACGGAGGCTTACCCATGCGCGTGTTTGCCCGCGTTTCCCTGATCCTTGCGTTAACCCTCGCCGCCTCGCCCTTCCTGTTTGCCGACTACACCTATGAACAGACCACCCAGATTACCGGCGGATCGATCCTGCACATGATGAAAATGGTAGGCGCCTTCAGCTCGCAGGCGCGCAAGGCGGGCGAGCCCGTCGTGTCCACCGTGTACCTCAAAGGGAACCGGCTGGCTACCGTCAATCCCGACAGCATCGAGATCATCGATCTTGACAAGGAAACCATCACCCACATCGACGTTCAGAAGAAGACTTATACGGTGATGACGTTCGACCAGATCCGGCAGCAGATGGAGAGCGCGCGCCGGGAGATGGAGAAGAAGCAGGCCGAGCATCCGGGGAGCGCCCCGCCGCCCCCCAATCCCAACGCGAACGATGTGAAAATGAGCTTCGACGTGAAGGTCCGGAAGACGGGAGCGGAGAAGCAGGTCAGCGGCCTCTCCGGAAAAGAGGCGATCCTGACCATGACCATGAACGCCACCGACCAGAAGACGCAGCAGACCGGCGCCATGGCCATCACCAACGACATGTGGCTGGTGCCGGAAGTTCCCGGTTACGGGGAGGTGAACGAGTTCCACAAGCGCCTGGCGGAGAAACTGGCCTCCGCGACGCAAGGACTGGGGATGGACTTCACGCGCATGCTGGCGCAGAATCCCGGCGCTACTGACGCTCTGAAGGACATGGGCAAGGAAATGCAGAAGCTCGACGGAGTGCCGATTCAGCAGATCATGCGCATGGGGACGACCGCCAACGGCCAGCCCTTGCCGGCGGCCTCCGAAGCGCCGCTTCCTCCGGACAACTCGCCGGCCATGCCGAGCGCCGGCGACGTGGCCAAACAGAGTGCCGCTTCCGTGCTTACCAGCCATATCCCATTCGGCGGGTTCGGCCACAAGAAGCAGCAGAACGATCAGCCTCCCCCGGATCAGAACGCGAACCAGCAGGGAAGTGGGCAGCAGCCGACGACTGCCATCCTGATGGAATCTCAGACCACGGTCTCGAACTTTTCCTCTGCTCCGGTGGACGAGGCTCATTTCCAGGTGCCGGCAGGGTTCAAGGAAATCCAGCCACAGATGGACAAGCACTGAACCGGGGAGTATCCCCTGGCGACAAACCGTCCGTGGTCTCCGACATCTCCGGGGGGAGCCCCTGGGGATGCCGGGCCCCGGGTTGGTTTGTTTCAGGCCGGGGTGGCCGTCTGCCCTTGCAACCCTGCGGCCAGCTCTTCCGGCCTCGTGTCCAGTCGGAAATCCTGTTGGCTCTCTCATTCCCTCGCAGTCATTGTTGCTGTAAGTCACGCCCCAAACTGCGATAAACTGGCCCCCATGCGGGTTTTCGGGATCGATTGCGGGACGGAGATTACCGGCTATGGGGTAGTGGAAACCTGCGACGCCGGCCGCGAGGCCCGGTTGATCTGCGCGGCCATGGGCGGAATCCGCCTTCCCAAATCGGAGTCGCTGCCGCAACGACTCGAGCATGTCTTCCGGGAGTTAACCGCCCAGCTCGATCGGTGGCTTCCGGACGTGGTCGCCGTCGAGGAAGTCTTCTACTCGGTCAATGCCAAGTCGGCGCTGAAGCTGGGGCAAGTGCGGGGTGTAGCCTTGCTGGCCGCCGCCCGCCTGGGGCTTCCCGTAGCCGAGTATGCGCCGCTAAAGATCAAGTCCAGCGTGGTCGGCTACGGCATGGCTCAGAAGGTACAGGTGCAGTTCATGGTGGCGCGCCTTCTGGGCCTGGCCGAACCTCCCCAGCCCGCCGACGCCGCCGACGCCCTGGCTATCGCGATCTGCCACATCCACACGGCGCAAACTTTGACGCTGCAAGGGGCAGCGCGATGAAGGGACTTTTCCTGGCCCTTGCCCTGGCCGCAATTACCATGCCCGCCCGGGGCGCACCGGACCCCCTGCTGCGCGTGGATTTCTCCAACCCAGGCCTGACTCCGGCGCAATGGACGCTCGAGTTCCGTCCCGACGGAAGCGGCCATTTCCGTTCCGAGCGCGGCAACGCAAACGTGGGAGACGCGCAGCTCATTGAAGCTCGCAACATCGATCGCGATGTCCAGGTAAGCCCGAAATTCGCCGAGCATGCCTTCCAGGTGGCGCAGCACCACAAATATTTCCAGGGCGAGTGCGAAAGCCACATGAAGGTCGCGTTCCAGGGCATGAAGAAACTCAGCTACAGCGGACCCAAGGGCGAAGGATCGTGCGAATTCAACTACTCCCGCGACGCCGAGATCCAGGGGCTGGGCGATTCCCTGATCGCCGTCGCCACCAGCATCATCGAAGGAGCGCGCCTGGAAACTCTTCTGCAGCACGATCCCCTGGGGCTCGATAAGGAAATTCAGAGCTTGCAGGAAGCCGCGAGTGATGGACGGGCGCAGCAGATCTGCTCCATTCGCAATATCCTGGAGCGACTTGCGGACGATCCGGCAGTGTTGGAAAGGGTAAGAAAACGTGCTAAGGCGCTCCTGGCGCATGCCGATCAGTAAAGAATGTGAACAGTGACCTTCGAGTAAGGGCAAGGCGCGACTTTTCCCCGAGTTAGGGTGTCTTAAAGAGTGTTGAGAAGAAATAGAGCGGCAGTAACTTGGTGGTCGGAAGGGGTGGACCCCATGAAGCGCGAAAACAAAGTATCAAGCCGGCTGCGAGCCGGGTACCGGCGGATGGCCGGATTTTTCGGGCTGGTGGCAGTTCTCGGGGGAATCGTGTTGCTGGTTCCGAGTCTGCGCGCGGACGATGGCGATGCAGACACTGGCTCTGCCCAGCCGGCACGCGCCGTGCGGCTGAGCTACGTCGAGGGCGAGGTACATCTTTACCAGGGCAGCCAGCAGGTGGGTGACCAGGCGGTTGCCAATACCCCGCTGTTCGAAAGCGCACGTATTGATACCGGAAATGACGGCCGGGCCGAGATCCAGTACGAAGACGGCAGCGTGGCGCGAATTTCTCCCCAAACTTCGGTGACTCTTACGGTTCTGAAGGGTCTTTCCGCAAATGCGGAGCGCGATGCCGAAATTGTGCTTAACAGCGGATTGGGCTATTTCGAGCTGCAGGGTGATAGTGATTCGAATCACATGAAGGTGCGCTTCGGCGACACCGAACTGACGGCCAGCGGGTTCACCGTCGTCCGTATCGATATGGATAAGGCGCCGGGCGAAGTTGCTGTTTTTTCGGGTAATGCCCACATGGAGGGCGGTCCCGGCCCGACGCTCGACCTGCACGGCGGCGAAAGCGTGGCGCTTGACGCGACGGATCCAGGTAACTATGCACTGGCCGAGACTATCGAGCCGGATTCCTGGGATACGTGGAATTCCGATCGTGACCAGGCGATCAGCTCGGCGGCAGCCGGCCGCACGGAAGCCGACGAAAACCTGCCCGACAAGAACAACCCGGCGTGGAGCGACCTGGACGCCAACGGCAATTGGTACAACGTGCCCGACCAGGGTTACGTATGGTCGCCGTACGACGCTTCGAATCCGAACTGGGATCCCTACGGCAGCGGCTACTGGATGGATAATCCCGGCTATGGGTACATGTGGATTTCGGGATACCCGTGGGGCTATTTGCCGTACCAGTGCGGCGCCTGGAATTTCTATTCCAGCTTTGGATGGGGATGGGCTCCCGGGGGCTGCAATCCATGGTGGGGAGGAAACGGCGGCTGGGTAATCAACATTGGCTATTATCCGCCGCGATATCACTACCCTGTGCGGCCGCGTCAGCATTATCCGCGGCGGATGGACGGCGACCACCTGGCGAAGACGCATCCGGTCATTGCGGTGCATCACCAGGTGCCGGCTACACTGAACAACGCCATTCTGGCCCGGCGAGATAAAAGCACAACTGTGACGATTGCGGGGAATCCGGTGACACCGCTCCGGCCCGTGGGGCCGCGCCGGCTTCCATATGATCACCCGGTGCCCATGGCCGGCGGCCGGCTGACGCCGAATACGCCGGGACTAACGGGGTACCCGCGTCCGGTGTTGCAGGTCCCCAACTCAACTCCGCGGGCCATTGTCACTCCGGCCCGGCCGGGGATGTCGGGCAGCATTTATACGCCGGCTCCGCAGCCCCGGACTGTGCCGACCTACAGGCCGGCGCCGGCGCCTTCGCGGCCCATGCCGCCCCCTGCGCCGCCCAGCCATGTTTCGGCGCCTTCCGCGCCTCCTGCGCACGTGAGTGCCGGAAGCGTTAATTCTGGCGGGGGTGGCGGCGGTCACCCCGGCGGAGGCCCGCATCGTTAAACCTCAGCCAGTCAGGGCCGCTCCGGTCGCCGGAGCGGCCCCTCGCTTTTGGAGTTCGATCCACAAACCTGCCAAATCCTGGAGCGAAAGTGCTTCGGCGCGGGCCTGCGCGGGAACACCCGCGCGGGCGAGCGACTCCACGACCGACGCGGGTGCATAGCCGGCCGAACGGAGGTTGTTCGCCAGCGTCTTGCGCTTCTGCGCGAACACCTGCCGCACAAAGCGAAGAAAACCCGCTTCCTCAACGCCGAGTTCCGCAAATCGCGGGGCAAAGCGCCAGCGGAAGACCGTGGAGTACACGTCAGGCGGCGGCGAGAACGCACCCGGCGGCAGCGTGAACAGCGGCTCGACCGGGCCGTACATCTGCACCGTCACCGACAGCACGCCATAATCGCGCGATCCCGGGGCGGCAACGATCCGGTCAGACATTTCCCGCTGCACCATGAGCACTGCGCGGTGCAGCGCAGCATGGTGTTGGGCGAGCTTCAGCAGAATGGGCGAGGTGATGTAGTAGGGAAGATTGCCCGCGATCGGCAACCGCTTTCCCGCTTCTGCGGCTGCAGCGGCAAAATCGAAGTTCAGGACATCGGCCTCAACCACGCGCACGCGCTCCACGGGAAATTCGCTGCGCAAATACAGAGCCAGCTCGCGATCCAGTTCGATCGCGATGACATGCGCTGCCCGGGCCGCCAGCGCGCGCGTGATGGCTCCCTGGCCGGGACCGATTTCAATCACCGTCTCAGCAGATAGGTCGCCCAGCGCATTGGCGATCCGCTCAATGGCCTGCGTATCGCGCAGAAAATTCTGGCCGAGCCTGGGCTTGGAAGGCATTCATTTGATAGTAGTGGAACACCGGAAACCACGGCGAAGCTGAACATGCGGAGGGGTCAACCAGCGAGAAGGAATCATTCACTTGTTCACTTACTTACGCGTCCCGTTCTTCAGCACGGCCAGCTCGAATGTGCGGCGCTGCCGGAATCCGAGGCTCTCGTAAACACGAACAGCCGACGCATTATGGGCGAAGCTGTGCAGGAAGGGGATCTTGCCGCGCTGGTGAATTTCTTCCATGACGGTGGCGATCAGCATGCGCGCGTATCCTCGTCCGCGGGCTTCCGGGTGGGTGCATACGGCGCTCACTTCCACGTGGTGGGGCAGGTGAAGGCGCTGGCCCGCCATCGCCACCAGCCGGCCCGCCTCAAAGATGCCAAAGAAGGCACCCAGTTCGATGGTGCGGTCGCGAAAAGGTCCCGGTTTGGTCAAGTCCGCCAGGGCCACCATCTCCGCAACATCGGCAGTGGTAAGCGGGCGGAACTCCTCGCCGCGGTTGAAATGGATGGGTGCGTCGGCGGGCGCTTCTTCGCATACCATCTGCGTGAGCAATCCGCCCGTTACCGTCGTCCATCCCGCGGGCGGTTTCGGTTTTTCGGTACAGAATAAGACCACCGTGCCGTCCGGCCCCGCCAACGCGCGCAACGCTTCGTAGTTTTCCGCGGACTGCTGCGGGAAACCGCTGAGCGGCCCGATCGCCGCCGGAAACCGCCGGGCGAGGCGATTCGAAATGGCCAGCGAGCTGTGCTCGGTAAGCAAGGAATTCCAGATGGGGTTATCGAGGAGGTGGGGTTCCGTTCTTTTGCGGGAAGGCGCGGTCCGCGTACGCGGAGACTCATTTTCGACCAGATCCGGATGCCGCATAGCTTTCAGATGAGTGGCGCTTCAGGCGGGATGCGGAATCCGCGCCGGGGAGATCAGTGCGGATTCACCGTACCCGCAGGCGCCGCGGTTTCCGCCGATGTACCATATTTCATCCGTACCAACCACAAGACCGGCAGGCCGATGAGGATCAGCGCGGTGCCCAGCAGCGAACCTTTCCAGTTGCTGGCGTAACTCGATACGAGCACCACCGCGGCTGACAGCACAAAAACCGCAGGCAGCACCGGGTATCCCCACACGCGGTAGGGCCGCGCATAGTCGGGGTGGCGGCGCCGGTAAACGAAAACGGTGGTCGCGGTCAGCATATAAAACAGCCATTCCGCGAATACCGCGAGTTCGAAATGCTGCTGGAACTGGCTCAGGAACAACAGCAGCACCGTGGAGAGCAGGCCCTGCACCACCAGGGAGGTGGAGGGCGACTGGAAGCGCGGGTGAATGTGCGCGAACTGGGGAAAGAAGAGTCGGTCGCGCGCGGCGGCGAAGGGGATGCGCGCGCCCGACATAACGGTGCCGTTCAGGGTGACGAAGATGCTGAGTGCCATGGCGGCGGCCACGAATCCCGCGCCGCGCGCCCCGGCCACCACCGAGAGCGCCGCGACGGCCGGCCGTTCGCTGGCGGCTATGCGTGCTGCGGGAAGGATGTACTGGATGGCCGCATTGGTGGCCATGAACAGCACGCCCACAATGAACAGCCCGCCGATCAGCGCGATGGGCAGGCTGCGTTCGGGGCGGCGCACCTCGCCGGCCACCATCGTCAGGTCGTTCCATCCATCGTACGCCCATAGAGTCGCGATCAGCGCCGCCATAAAGCCGTTGAATCCGCCCATCGCATTGGGAACCCCGGTGGCGAAGTTGCCCCACGAGCCCGCAGCCGAGGCAAAACAGAACGCTGCGACAATGAGAATCAGGATTCCCTTGAGCACGGTGAACACGAGCTGGAAATCGCCGGCCTTTTTGATGCCCAGGTAATTGAGCCCTGTCATGAACCACGTCACAGCGATGGCGAACACCTGCGACCACAGCAATGGAAGACCCGGAACCTCTGCGCCCAGCCAGTGAAATGAGGGAAACACGCCCAGGGTGCGGGCCAGCCCGCTGGTTACGGCCGCGATCGACGCCGGCTTGGCTACCGCGAACCAGGTCCACATGTAGAGAAACGCCGTCGTGTCCCCGTATACGCCGCGCAGGTATACATACTCCCCGCCCGCGTAGGGCAGCATGGCCCCAAGTTCGGCATAGGTCATGGCGCCAAACAGCGACAGCAGGCCGCCCACGATCCACGCCAGGTAGACCAGCGAAGACGAGCCCACATCCTGCATCATTTCGCGGGGAACGAGGAAAATGCCGCTGCCGATGATGGTGCCCACCACGATGGCGATCGCCTGGCTGGCGCCGAGCACGCGCGGCAGGTCGGCGGGAAGTGTCTTTTCAGGTTGGCGGGTGCGGGGAGAGACGGTTTGGCTCATGCCGTGATGTGAGGGTAGCACGCCTCAAACACAGCCCACTGTTTGCGCGGACGAAATCTCCAGCGCTGCCGAGCGATGCGCGCTCGTACGTGATGCCAGTCACCGGCAAGCGAGCAAAAGGGGGTCTAGACTTCCGGACCATCGAGGAGTAAGGCCATGAATGCGCCATGCACCAAATGCGGAACGCTGCTGGAGACATTCTGGGGTTTTTGCCCTAAATGCGGGCTGCTGGTCGACCGCGAGGTTCACT
>DASXXV010000313.1:0-5471 GCA_036502905.1 Occallatibacter sp.
CTAACGAAGTAGGTCGAATACCAGATCTTCCATCGGCTATAAATAACCAAGGGCTGCGGTAGAGTAGGGCACAGGCGCGTTACGCTGTCGCACGTTTCCAGTGCCCCCTCATCGAACTGGACGTGCGGATTTCCCGCATCCAGCTCTCCGACCATCTTCTTCCGGCGGCGTGCGCCGCAGACCTGGGAGGTGGCTCACCCGCCCTACCATCTGGTACAGCCGGCACCGTTTGTACAGGAACTGGTAGTTCCAGCGCTTCCGAGCGGAGCGCCAACTGCGTTGGTGTTTGCGTCGGAGCCATAACTGCAGCTCGCTCAGCACGGCCCAATCGATCTTGTGAAAGATCCGGTTGCTGTTGCCGACCCGGAAATAGGTACACCACCCATTCAGGATCGGATTCAGTTTCTGAATCACGTCGCCGATCGAGGCGCTACTGCGAAACGATCGGACCACCTCGCGTACCCGATCCCGGATATGTTGGCACGCCTTCTTCCGCGGCCACATGTACAGCAACCGTCTCGGGGGTTTCCGGAACTCGAAACCAAGAAACGCGAAACCCTCTTCCACCGTGGTGAGTCGGCTCTTCTCCTGGTTCACCACCAGTCGCAGAGCCGCAAACTGGCTTTGGAGGTGTTCCCACGCCTGCCTGGCCTCTGATTCCGTACGCGCCAGCAGCACCATATCGTCCGCGTAACGTACCAGCACGACAGAGTTGTTAGAGGCGGCGGGGGAGGGAGCCATTTTGGCGGGCCAGCGGAGACCACTCCGCCAATGGCGAGTGGCGGTGACTGGGTACCAGCCAGACTGAACTGGTTTCAAGGGAACGATGGCGACCGGCCGGCGGAGTTCACAGCCGCGCCGCCGCTGGCGGGGGAAAAGAGAACGCCTGAGAGGCAAGGCCGCGGGCATCCGATCTTTGCGATAGAGTTGTTGATCTCGTATTGATCCGAAGATCTGCTGCGCCCCGGAGAGGAGTGCAATCCCCTCCGGGGCAGAGCTTCTGGGAGCAATGACCTCCCTTGGGCCCTCCCGAGAGTGCTACAAGCCATCCCGAAAATCAAGAGGGCGGCCGGCGAAAACGGCGGAGACGCCGGCAGCGTGCTACCCCGCGGTCCCGGCGGTGTCTGCTCAAAGGATGTGAGCAGAGCTATCGGCCCCGACGGACGCGGCAGCGCTATTGCAGCGAGCAATGCGGGAAGGCGGCGCGGGCCTGGTCGCGGCGGAAGGCCCAGGAGAGCTATCGGGCCACGGCGGCGGGCAAGCAGAAACGCAACGGGCAGAGCCGGCGTTACCGGGAGCGCGTCAAGAGCCGAAAACCACCAGCAAGGGAAGCCGCTGGGGACGCCGCGAGGGTAATCACTAAGAAGTTTTTTCGACGCCTGTTGCGACCGCCCTGGCTGCTACGTGGAGTTCGTTCGCCAGCGGCGCTCGCCGTCGCAACACTTCTGCTCGCACGAGTGCCGGCGTGCGATGGAGCGCGTCTGGGAACGCGAGCGACACTGGCAACGGACACGCGCCGGTTGAGCGGAATCCCCGCGTGCGGCGATGTGTCCAGGCGGTGGAAATGGCACCGCCAGTTAACCGTGACGTATTGATCGGCGCCGGCCACAGGCTTACATTCAACCTGTCCCGCAAAGGAAGGGGATGAATGTGCTGCGCTGGGCCGACAACCAACTGCTCGATCTGAAGTGGGAGGAGATCGGCGAACACTACGGACGCTATCGCCTACACGTGCCAGAAGCGGAACGAGCCATGGCGCGGTCGCTGGAGCGCTATGGGCAGTTGTCGCCAGTCGTCGTGTGCCGGCGCCAAGACCGCTACGAATTGATCGACGGCTTCAAACGCTTGGGTGCCGTACGCGGACTGGCACAGATCCCGCGGTTGTCGGCCCGGCTCATGGAGGCCGATGAACGGACAGCGAAAGCCGCCATCTACGGGCTGAATCGTGCCGGGGGACGCACGCGGGAACTGGAAGAAGCCTGGATCATCCAGGCGTTGGTGCGGGAAGACGGATTGAGCCAGGTGGAGGTGGCAGAGCTGTTGGGACGCCACAAGAGTTGGGTGTGCCGGCGACTGGCGCTGATCGAGCGATTGGGACCGAAGGCGAAAGACGAACTACGCGTGGGATTGTTGACACCCACGGCGGCGCGACAGATCGTACGGTTGCCGCAGGGCAACCAGACGGAAGTGCTGGAGGCGATCCGGCGCGAGGCGCTGTCGAGCGCGGAGTTGGGCGGCGTGGTGGACCTGTGGCTGCGATGTTCCGAACGTCGGCAGCAAGAGTATCTTCTGGCGCATCCTCGCGAAGCGCTCTCGCAGGCAAAGGGCGTGCTCCCCGCAGTGCGCGATCCGCGGCTGAGCGAAGCCGGAAACCAGGTATGGAAGCGCGTCGGGATGCTGCTGGATGTGCTGGGCCGCATGGAAGTGTGGCTGGCACACCAGGGGCGCACAGGGCTGACGCCGCAGGATCGCGTGATCTTGTTGCCGCGCTTCCAAAGGCTGGCGCGCGATGCCGGATCGGTGGCTGCGTTGAGCCGGGATTTCGTCGGCGAGTTGGAGCGCGCATGAAGGAAACTACACGCAACGAGATCATCCGCCTGCACTACGGCGGTGCTTCGCAGCGCCGCATCGCAAAACTGCTGGGAGTCGCACGCAAGAGCGTGGCCCGCGCTCTGGTGGGTCACGAAAAACACAGAGCAGAACCCGTGGAGGTGGAACACCCGCGACGGTCGAGCGTGCTGGACCCATTCGCCGATCACATTGCACAACTGCTGGAGCGGTATCCCAACCTCACGGCGGTCCGCTTGCATGAGGAGTTGTGCCGGCTGGGTTTCCAAGGTCACTACACGATCGTGCGAGAGCGGTTGCGTGTGCTCCGGCCGCACGCGCCGAAACTGCCCGTGCAGCGATTCGAAACCGGTCCAGGTGTGCAGGGCCAGATGGATTATTCGCCGTACGACATCTCATTCACCGCCGAAGGGCGCCGCCGGGTACATGCCTTCAGCTACATTCTGGCTTACTCCCGACGCCAGTACGTGCGGTTTGTAGAGAAACAGGACTTCGCCACCACCATCCGGGAACACGTCCGGGCCTTCGAATACTTCGATGGTCTGTGCGCCACCTGTCTGTACGACAACATGAAAGTAGTGGTGACTGGCTATGATGGCGATCAGCCGATTTACAACACCCGGTTCCTGTCTTTCGCCACGCACTACGGTTATCAGCCCTGGGCATGCCGCCCCCATCGGCCGCAAACGAAAGGTAAGATCGAACGGCCATTTGCCTACCTGGAATCCAACCTGCTCAACGGCCGCACCTTCACGTCGCTGGAGCACCTTAACGAGACCGCGGCACTCTGGCTCGCCGATATCGCCGACGTGCACCTGCACCGGGAAACCAAGCGCCGGCCCATCGATCTCTACCAGGAAGAGAAACCGCATCTGCTGAGTTTGCCGGCGCGAGCCTACGATACCGCCCAAGTCTTCTACCGCACGGTGAATCCGGAAGGCCACGTGGCGTACCTGCAGAACTTCTATTCTATGCCGTGGCAGCGCATTGGTGAACTGCTGCCGATACGCATCACTGAGAAGGAACTGATCGTCTACGGCCCCGACGTCAGGGAGATCGCCCGCCATGATTTGTACCCTTCCGGAATCAGCGGAGAGAAGCACAGCCTTCCCGAGCATTCTCCCGGACGCGATCACCACCAGAAATACGAGTTGCTGAAACAGCGCTTCGCGGATTTCGGAGCGGAGGGAGTCCTGTTCCTCGACGAACTGGTCCGCACCAGGCGCCGAGGCAAAGATGAAGCCGGGCGCGTGCTGGGCTTGCTGGCGACATACCATCGCGAGGACCTGGCGCGCGCACTACAGCGCGCCGTCCGTTACCGCGCTTTCTCCTGGTCCGCGGTGGAGCGGATTCTGGCGGCGCAAGCACGTCCCCGATCTGGGTGGGAATCGCTGCAGGCCGAGGCGCAGGACCAACTCGACGAGATCCTCCGGCAGTCTCCCGTATCCACTCGCTCCACGGCAGAGTATCAGGCGCTGCTGGAAGAAATGGTGACCGACGATGAAAGCGACGAAGACGACGATCCCGCTGCGTGACCGGTGTTTGAGTCACTGCGCGATGCTACGGATTCCGCTGGAAGGCGCATCGCTGGACGAGGTGCTGTCCAGAACGGAGAAAGAGAACCTCTCTCATCTGCACTTCCTAGACTTGCTGCTGGGAACCCAGGCCGACGCGCGCCGCGAACGCGCCGTCGCGCGGCGAATCCGGGAAGCTCGCTTTGCGGACACCAAGACCTTGGAGGGGTTCGACTGGCAGTTCAATCCCAAAGCTTTCGACCGCGTGCAGATCGAGGAACTAGCCACCGGCGATTTCATCCGACGCTGCAACAACCTGATCATGGTCGGCTGGAGCGGGATCGGAAAGAGTCACATCATTCAGGCCTTGGGGCAGAAGGTCTGCGTCCAAGGCTACCGCGTTCTGTATCGCACGTCCGCCGAGTTACTCGCCGACCTGACGGCTTCACTTGCCGACAAAACTCTTCCCGCACGTCTGCGCTACTACACGCGCCCAGACCTATTAATTATTGACGAATTCGGTTTCGACCGCATCGAAAGGACCGAGTGCGCGCAGGCGGCGCACCTGCTCTACAAGATCATCGCATCGCGCAACCAGAAGCGTTCCACTGCGTTGGTGACCAACGTGGACTTCGACAAATGGGGAGAGTATCTGGTCGATGGCCCGCTGGCGATGGCTCTCCTCGACCGCCTGGTCGAAAGAGCGATCATCCTCAAGATCAAAGGCAAGACTTACCGTACCCCACTGCTCAAAAGCGAGGAAAATCCGGCTTGAGAGAAGAAGCAGTCCGCTTCTTCTCTATTTCCGCGCCCACCGGAGGCCAGAGCGTAACCCCAGCGCTGGCTCCCTCTCAACCGCCAAACTGGTACCCTTTTTCGCCGCCGCCGACAATCTGAGCTAGCAACGTCCTCGTAAACGTCACGGCCGTAGCAAGCCCCTCCTCGATGGTACGCCCTAAACTCACGCCGGTCAGCCAGGACCCGCCGTAAGGCGGCGCATCGCCGCCGCACTGGTGCCAGGAATCCGCGCAGCCAGATATAGCCGACGCCGATCTGGTCGCCGCCCCCACGTACACTAGGAGTGCCGAGCCGCCAGCGCATCGACGAGTTGCAGATCGGCGACGGTGTCGTAGCCGTACGCCGCGCCTGCGTGACCGTCCGCTACTCTGGCTACCTCAATCGCGGCGACGCCTTCCCAGTCGGACCAGCTCGCCACGTTCGCGGTTGGTCAGCGCAAGACCGTCGCGGGATTCTGGGCGTGGACGGGATGCGCGTCGGCGGTCGTCGTCGGCTCCGTGTCGGTCCACACTTGGCGCATGGTGACAAAGGGGTGCCGGGGCTCATACCGCCGAACGCGAAGCTCGTGTCTGAGGTCGAGTTGCTGGCGGT
>DASXXV010000314.1:0-44291 GCA_036502905.1 Occallatibacter sp.
GCCAGCGGAGCACCCGCAGCGCCCGCAGCGTGTTCCACCGGCTCGGTTCACCCGCCGATTCGTTGAACGGGACGGCCAGCGCTTCGTTGTGCGTGTCGTCGAGAAGCCATCGACCATCGTCCTGCCGCCGGCTCTCGACAAACTCGATGGCTTCCCCGCAGCGCGCGTCGGGCGAAATGCCGGCGGCCCTGAAGTAGTCGAGCGCACGGAGCACGTCGTAACAGTAACGCGGCGGGAACGCGAACTTCAGGAAGGCGGGATCGACGACTTCTCCGGTCGATCGTCGGCGAAAGAGGGATCGCTCCAGCAGGTACTCTTCCCCACCCCGGCGGGCCGCCGCAATCTGGTCCCGCAATTGAGGCGAAGATCCGGCCGCCCGCTGGTACTCGAGCAGCCCTTCCAGAACGCAAATTGTGGTGTGGAACGAGGAGCGCCTGCTCTTCGGCGCCTCGCAGTTCCACCCGCCGTCTTCCAGTTGCTCTCCCATCAGGCGGCGCGCAAGGCTTTCCGTGGGACGGCCGAACCAGGCGCCAAGTGCGAGCACGCCTCCGTTGATGCACGGTTCCTCTTCGCCCTCGAAGAACAGGTTTCCGCCGGGTTTGCACCCGTGACTGCCGGCAGGGACGCAGCGAAAATCCGCCCGGCGCAACTCCCAGCAGCCGGGTTCATCGTTCCACCGCAAGGCAGCCTCCGTGCGGGCCACAGCGGCCTCCACGGCGGGGTCCGCTGGATCGGCTCCGGTGGCGCGCAGCAGAAGCATGGTGAAGAGGGTCGGCAACCACACGGGCCCATCATCCCGGCGCCAGGAGCCGTCAGCCTCCTGGCGGGTCAGGATTGCGGCGCCGATGCCTTCGCGAGGAACGCGGGCGCGCTCTGCGGCGACGGCCGCCGGCAAAGCCTCGGTGAGATCGCGCATCGCCTGCCAGCGGATGGCCGGGTCCGAATCGAGAAGCCAATGAATGGTGTCCACGCCGCCAGATTACCCTTTTTCCCGCTACCTTCGCGACATAACCGGGTGCCCGGATTCTGAACCCTGAACCGTCTGCCTGCAGAGAGTTCTCGCGCGATCCCAGCTTTGCGGAAAACAGAGGCGTACGCGAAGATGGGGCGCCGACTCGCAGTTGGTCCGGGCCGCTGAATGAAAATGGCCCGAGCACATGCCCGGGCCATTTCTGAATCTACGATCGAAATCTCGTCAATGAGTGCTCAACGGCTCCGCGGACGGGTAGTACCCCTTCTTGGCCACCACGTCCAGCCCCGGCCTGCCTACGCGCACATCGATCGACCGGAATTTCGAATCGAACGCCGGCTCATGCGTGTAATACCCCAGGGTGTACTGGTTGCGTGCCTCCTCGGCAATTGTCTGGTAGCTCTTTTCAATTCCGTTCAGATTGCGCTCGGAATCCAGCGAACCGCCGGTCTGCAGCACGTAGCTTACGAGGCGGTTGTCATACATGGTGAACGGCAGGTGGAAGCGGCTCAGGTAGCCTTCGCCCCAGCGCGCCGAATCGCCCACCAGCGTGCCGTAGACGGCAATTTGGTTGGTCTGCAGATAGCGGAGCACGTCTTTGTAGGTGGCCTTACTGCCGTACTCCTTGCCATCGGAGATGACGTAGATGACCCGGCGCCGTTCCACCGGCCGCGAAGTAAGTTCCTTGGCCGCCGCCAGGATGGCGTCGTTGAGCGTATGGATTTCCTTGGGAATCGTGATGAACGTGCTATTGCCGGCCGAGCGTCCCGACTGCAGGTTGGGATCCACGCAGTTGCCGTTGGCGCGCACGTTGCAGCTGGCGAAGGGGCCGGAGTTGACCGGAACCGCCTCCTCGCTGCCGGAGGCCTTGGCCATGGAGAGCACGTAGGGAACGCGCGCGCTCTGCGCTCCCGTAAAGCCGCTTGACCGGTTCTGCGCGCCGTTCGAATAGGTGAAGATCGCCACCTCGTCATAGGGCGTCAACGCCCCCTGGATGGCGCCCAGCGAGTTGTTCACCTTGTCCATCACGTCGCGCGTCACGCTCTGGTCGATGACGAACGCCATCGACAGCGGCATGGCGCTCACGCTGAAGAAGCGCAGCGCCTCGTAATTGCCGTTCTCGTAGACCTTGAAGTCGCGCCAGGTGAGGCCCGCGACCAGCTTGCCCTTCGAATCTTTCACGGTAACGGGAACGTTTACGAAAGTAGTGTACTGGTGGATGATGGTGCCCAGCTGTTCCGCGTTCTTGATGTCTTCGGGCGGGGTCTGCTGAACGTCCTGCGCGGAAGGCGCCGCCGGCTTGGCCGGTGGGGCGACGACCGTGTTGCCGTTCATCGGCAGGTCCGCGGATCCCGAGGTGTTCGACTCGGTTCCTGCTCCGCTGCCCGGTTTGATGGGGCCGGTGAAACTGGTCAAAGGAGCCTGATCAGGCTGGGGCGTAGGCGCATCGGGAACCTGGGATGGCTGTTGCTTGCTCTCCTGCGCTCCCCCAAGCGGGCTCAAACCCAAAGCAAGAAGTGCGATCAGCGCCGTCATTTTTAAACCAGGCTTCACGGAAACGTCTTCCTCTCCACGACGCGAAAAAGGTGCGCGCCGCCAAAACGCGGTTGACTGCCGGCGTCTGGAGCGCCCCGATCAGTCGTCCAACCGTCAGAGTATCAGACGCGCCAGAACGCCGCAGGTTGCTCCCCCTTTCCGGGCGGCAATGCCCGGGAGCGGGTTTGCCGGAAGATTTCGGGGCACCCGTTGTGCTCGCTTCGATATATTGCTACCGTCTAAATTACTAGTCATGCGCCTCCGCTGTATCCCCGCCTTCCTCGTGCTTCTTCCTCTCGCATCGCGTGCCGGATGGTCCCAGCTAGCGCCGTCGCCGGACGCCTCGCCGGTTAGTCATGCCCCTGCCGCCCCCGTGGAAGACAGATCGGTCGCTACCTTCAAACTCCAGGTCAACCTGGTGGACGTGTTCTTTACCGTCAAGGACAAAAACGGCAGCCTGGTGCCTCACCTCAACAAGACTGATTGCACCGTTCTGGAAGACAAGCAACCGCAGACCTGGAAGAGCTTCGTCGCCGAAAACAACCTGCCCCTGACGCTGGGGATTCTGCTGGATACCTCGGGCAGCCAACAGAATGTGCTTCCCCTCGAGCAGGACGCCGGCGCGCAGTTCCTGGAGCGCGTCCTCAAGCCCAAGGACGAAGCCTTCCTCCTGTCTTTCGACGTCAATGTGGACATGCTGCAGGATTTCACCAACAGCTCGCGGCAACTGGCGCGCGCCATGAGCAAAGCCGAGATCAACACCGCCGGGGGCAACGGGGCTGCGGGCATACCTGGGGCCGGCGGGGGAACCATACCGACCATCGGCGATCCCAAGGGCACGCTGCTGTATGACGCCATCTATCTCGCCTCGCGGGAGAAGCTGAACCAGGAGTCCGGACGCAAGGCCATGATTATCCTCACCGACGGCGAGGACCAGGGCAGCCGCGTGAAGATAAACGAGGCGGTGGCCGCCGCCCAGCGCTCCAACGCCATGATCTACGTGATCCTCATTGCCGATACCGGCTTCTATGGAGGGTGGGGCTACAGCGGCTATTCCGCCGCCAACCGCCTGGCGCAGGAGACCGGCGGCCGGGTGATCAACGTAGGCAATAACGGCAAGAAGCTGGAGGCGGCCTTCGCCCAGATCGAGGACGAACTCCGCACCCAGTACGCCGGCACCTACACCCCGACGAATGCGAAGATGGACGGCTCCTTCCGCCACCTCTCCATGGAGTGCCGCGGCGACGGCCTCAAGGTCCAGACCCGCAAAGGCTACTTCGCCCCCGCGCCCGAGCAGTGAGGCAGTCCGATCCGCAGCTCGTGACTTCAAATAGTCCGTTTCTGGCGGCGTGTATCTTAGGTGCCGTGTGTCGGGATGGCATTCTGTTCTGGCCCGTCTCCCCACGGTCACCCTCCGGTTTCTGCTTCCCAGGTGTGCAGCGGCGAACTGCATTCAAATCATTTTGAACAAACCGATTACGGGTCTTGCCTCGCGATGCTCGGTCTGGAAGTATTCCTGGGGCTCAAATCCAGGCCAGCTGAAACCGCAGGCTTGTGTACCGTGAACCGTCCTCCGCGGCCCCGGCGTGCATCTCACCTTGCCGGGGCTAGCTGGGGTTCACGGAGGTCACATGACACCTGTATTCATTCGCATTCTGGCACTGGCTGCGATATCGAGCCTGCCTCTTCTGGCACAGCAGCCATCTCCCAGCCCTCAACCCCCGACCGGAAGCAGCCCCCAGGCCACGCCTCCCCAGCAGACCAACCCTGAGCCGGGCGCTTCCCAGACCAACCCCAACGCCCAGAACCCCAACGCCGCGCCCGTGCCCAGCACCGGCAACAGTCCGGAAGTCTCCAATCCCCAGCTGCGCCCGGTTACCGGCGAACTGGAGAACAAGCTGGACACCAAGGAAGCCAAGTCGGGCGATGCCGTAGTGGTGAAGACCACGGAAACGGCCACCACCTCCAGCGGAATGGAGATCCCCAAAGGATCCGAGCTCAAGGGCCACATTGTGGACGTGGCGCCCAAGGGGCAGGACGGTCAGAACTCGCGGGTGACCATCCAGTTTGACCAGGCCCAGCTCAAGAACGGACAGAACCTGCCCATCAAGTCGGTGATCCAGTCGGTGGCGCCTCCGGGAACGGGGACCCAGGCGGATGCCGCAGGCGGCCCTCCCGCACCCACGCCTCCGGCGAGCGGGGCAGGCAGCACCGGCTCTCAAACCTCGGGCAATAGCCCCACTCCGCCTGCGGCCTCCAGCCAGGCACCGGGCGCCAGTCCTTCCGCATCCGGACAACCCGGCGCTTCCCAGGCGCCCGGAACGGTAGTCGCGACCAAGGGCAATTTGGCGATCAAGACCACCTCCATCCCGGGAGTCCTGTTGATCGGGGACGTGAACGGACGGCCCTTCTCGAACGCGGCGGGCGCCCTGCTGGGAGCGAATCAGGATGTGCATCTCGAGGGGGGAACGGTGATGGTGGTCGCCATTATGACGGCTCCGCCGACGATCGGAGCGCGGTAAGAGCTTTCCCTGGTCGGTTTCATTTCCTGGGCGGCGGCGAGCTCAAAGTCATGGCCTGCCGCCCAGCCACCACCGCCAAAACCCTGGAACGCACGATCGGCACATATGAACCGTTTTCGTACACCCCATTACTGATGAGCCATCCGCACTCCGCATGGCGTAATCTGGCGCGTACTCGGACTCTTCGCTACTATCGGCCAAGACCGGAAAAGCTTGAGCAGAATAATTTGCCGGGCCTTTCCGGAGGGGCCATGAGTTCTCGAGGTGAGCGCCGTGTTGCACGACTCCGATTCCCGTTGCGAAGAAGGCTTCGAAATCAGCCCCCGGTTCCGCCGCACCCTGGAAGAGCGGCTCGTCCGGCTGGAGAGCGATGCAGAGCGGGATGAGGCGCGGATCGAGCACCTCACCAACGACGATCACATCCGCCGCCAGCGCCGCCTGGTGGCCGCCGAACGCGCCGAGGCCCTGCGCATGCGCATCTTTCTCGACCGCGCACGCACCCGGGAGGAGTGGATCGGCGTCTGCGAATAGGTTCCGTACAGGAACATGAAGCAAAAACGACGGCCGCGATTCTCATCCGATCGCGGCCGTCGTTTTGTCATCAAGATTTGGAGCACCGGGCGGGAATTGAACCCGCGAATACTGGTTTTGCAGACCAGCGCGTTAGCCGCTTCGCCACCGGTGCCCTTAACGCAGTGAATGAGTGAATCAGCGAATGAGTGAAGAAGCAATCATGCCAGGTGAACAGTTGATCAACCCGAAGTACCGAAGTCTTTGATCTGCAGCAGGGATGTTCCTTGCTGTCACTCCTTGGCTCTTTTCACTCCTTCACTTCATTCAATCCATCACTGCCCTCATATCTGCTTCGAAACTAAAAACCCACCGCGCCTTCAGGCGGGTGGGCTGTGCTGGCTTCGCTTCCGTTTGGAACTCAGCTCATACAGAACCCACGCGCGCCGTCACACTGACAGCAGCACAAACATATCGCGCGGGTAGACACATGAGCCATTCAGATCCTCTCCGGCCAGACCTCACAAAGGCAGCCGGTATTCGTAGGGTAGGGTTTCCCCTCTGCAGTGTCAAGCGGCTGAGCAATTAGCAGAACCGGCAGTTTTCGTCACTCTGACCGGGTGAGCCGGTTCGCATGGCGGATAATCGGTCCATGGCGGATGGCTGGGAAAGTCCCGGGGCTCTCAACTACGTTGTGGCCGACGTCTTCACCGACACGGCGCTGGCGGGAAATCCGCTCGCCGTGGTCTTCGATACCGCGGGCCTGGAGACCGCGCGCATGCAGGCCATCGCGCGCGAGTTCAATCTTTCCGAAACCACGTTTATCCAGCGCCGCCCGGAAGATGTGGAGCGGGCCGAAGGCGTCCGCGTGCGCATCTTCACCACGCAGGAAGAGCTGCCCTTTGCGGGCCACCCCACGCTGGGCACGGCCAGTGCGCTGCGCAGCAACGCTCCTGATGTGGTACGCGACGACATAGTCCACCTGGCCTTGAACGTGGGCCGCATCCCGGTCCGGTTTCACGGCGAGGCGACCCGCTCCAACTCGCTGTTCGGCGAAATGACGCAGCGCGATCCGGAGTTTGGCGCAGAACTCGATCGCGCCGAAGTTGCGCGCATGGTGGGGATCGCAGCGGAGGATCTCGATCCCGCCGCGACGCCGCAGGTGGTCTCCACCGGAACGGCGTTCGCCATCGTCGTGCTGCGTTCCATGGACGCACTGGCTCGCCTCAAGGTGAATCACGATGAAGCCACTCCGTACTTGCGGTCGCGCGGAGGGCGCTGGTTTTATTTTTTGGCGCCCTCGCCCGGCCAAAGCCAGAACGGCATGAAGTGCCTCCGGGCGAGGATGCAGTTCTACGGGGGAGAAGACCCGGCCACGGGCTCGGCCGCGGGGTGCGCCATCAGCTACCTGGTGGAAAAGGGACTGGCGGAAAACGGCGAGCGGATTCGTGTTCTCCAGGGCGTGGAGATGGGCCGGCCCAGCGATATTTTTCTCTCCGCGCGGCGCGAAAAAGCGAGGGTGACGGATGTACGGGTGGGGGGCAGCACTGTTCTTGTGGCAAAAGGAACGCTCAATTTGCAGTGATGCACAAACTTTCAACAGGAATTCATCTAGTTAACCCCACCTGTGTGTTGCACCTAGCCTTTTTCCCAACTTATGTGCTAGATTTCCACGCTAATCTTCGCTCTCTTTTCTCTCTTCTCAGACTGCGCCAACGCTCGTACTCTTTCGAAGCATTGAAGAAATCAACTGAGCTTTTCCGAACCGGAATCGCTTGGGTTTTCAAGCAAGCCGGCCGCGGGGGAAGTATCTCCTCCAGGGTCCCGATTGCAGGAATTGTCGTGTGAGTTGACGCCCGCCAGGGCCGCGAACCCAACACATTCCCAAGGCAAGGATCGGCCCCGGAGCCGCGACTTCGTGTGCTTGCCGTCATGACATTTTGAACCCAGACAGGCCGCCCTGGAGCGGGACGCCCGAGGTGTGTCTGAACGCAACGGATCCAACGAAATCCTATGAAGGAGTGTGCCCCAAACGCTATGCGCCCTAAAAAAATTATTCTCTGTGTCGACGATAACGAGCAGGAACTCTCGGTGCTCAAGTTCATGCTGTCCACCAACGGTTATCGAGTGATGTCCGCCAGCAATGGCACGGATGCCATCGACATCTTCGCCGTTATGACGGTGGACCTGGTGTTATCGGATTACGCCATGCCGCAAATGAATGGCGATCAGCTTGTAAATCGTCTCAAGCAGATTGCCGCCCACGTACCCATGATCCTTCTGGGCGATCCGCAGAAGATGGGGGACCAGCTTCATGGAGCGGATGCGCTCCTGCCCAAGAAGACCTGCTCCTCGCAGGAATTGCTGGAACGCATCAAGCTGATGAGTGCCCGCAAGCGGGGACCGCGCAAGGGAACGCCGCGCATGAGCGCCCAGCCGGTACTCGCGGTGGCATCGTAAAGGTAAGACCAGAGGGACCAGGGAACCAGCAATAGAGTCAGCGCCCGGCAGACCGAGGGGCAGGAGACCGGGCAAGGTAAAAATCCAGGCCCCGTGCACGTTTCCAGAACTTCCAGATCGGTCCGAAATTCAACAGAAATCGCCAGGCGCCGCCGCCACAGTCTGTGGGCAAATGTTGTCGCAGACAGGGTGCTGTCTCTGCTCCCGGGTGTTTGCCCGGCGCCTGGTTCTCCTGATCCCTGATTTCTGGTCCCTCCATTTCAGGGTCCCTCCGGTCTGGTCCCCTGCTTCCTTGCGCTTTGCACTTGACGACCGGGCCGGCATCTCTGCATACTCCCGAACTATGGCCCAGGTGGAGCGGTTTCGTTTGACGCCCACGCCATAGGCTCTCCATGGATCTCGTTCTTGTTCGTATCCTTTTTGTTGCCTTACTCACCACGGTCTGCTATTTCCTTCACCCGTTTGGACTTGCCGGTTGGATGGGAGCATTCGCCGGGGGGGTTGCGTCCGCCGCCGTAATCATCTTCGAACTCCGGGTCCGGGCGCTGACACTGCGCCGCCTGATCGGCGCGGTGGTGGGCAGCGTGCTGGGAATTTTCGGAGCGGCGCTGTTCTGCCTGGTGCTGCGCTCCGCTCCCTTGAGCGCCCACACCTCGGCGGCGCTGCAGATATTTGTGCTGCTGCTTATGACCTACGTGGGGCTGCTGGTGGGAGCCAGTAAGGGCGACCTGCTCAATCCCGCCGCCCTGGGAACCGTGTTCAGCGGGGAGAAACCCACGCGCAGAAGCGCCAAGGTTCTCGACACCAGCGTCATCATCGACGGCCGCATCGCCGACATCGCCGAAGCAGGATTCATCGACGGAATGATGGTGGTGCCCGAGTTCGTGCTGCGCGAGCTGCAGGTGGTGGCCGACTCCACCGATGGCTCCAAGCGCCAGCGCGGCCGCCGCGGCCTGGACATGCTGCAGCGCATGCAGTCCAACCCCAAGGTCCAGGTGCAGATTGTGCCCGACGACTTCCCCTCCATCCGGGAAGTGGATCTGAAGCTCCTCGAGCTGGCCAAGAAGTGGGAAGCCAAGGTGGTCACCAACGATTTCAACCTGAACAAAGTGGCCCACCTGCACCGCGTGGAAGTGCTGAATATCAATGACCTGGCCAACGCCCTCAAACCCGTGGTGCTGCCCGGCGAGCACATGAACGTGCTGATCCTGAAAGAAGGCAAGGAATACAACCAGGGAGTCGGCTACCTGGACGACGGCACCATGGTGGTGGTGGATCACGCCCGCAAGATGATCGGGCGGACGGTGGACATTTCGGTCACCAGCGTCCTGCAGACCGCCAGCGGCAAGATGATCTTCGGCAAGATGGACGAGAACGGCAAATCCCTGGAGGGGCCGCGTCCGACGCCCGTTGAGATCACTCATTGAGGGAGATCCACTGTGGACACCCTGCCGGTAATCTTCTGCACCTGCCCCAAGTTGAAGTGTCCGCGCCGCGGGGACTGCGGGCCGTGCCGCGCCTACCACCTGAAGCGTAAACCGCCGCGACCGCCGCGCTGCGAACGCAAGCCCGAGTGGTGGCGACGGCTGCTCGGCCTCCGTTAAGCTTTATCGATGATCATGGAATCCCTTCGGCGGGAACTGGTGTCCATGCGCGACGAGGATCTGCGGGTGCGCGAAGAACTGGCGACCGCCGGCGAACTGGGCGGGCCGTATGTCCCGCGCATGGAAGCTGTTCATGTCCGCAATGCCGCGCGGCTGCGCGAGCTGATCGCCGAGCATGGCTGGCCGGCTGAAGACATTGCCGGGGACGACGGGGCGAAGGCCGCGTGGTTCATTGTGCAGCACGCCGTCGGCGAGCCGGAGTTTCAACGGCAGGTGCTGGGATGGCTGCGGGAATGTGCGGAGGCCAACCGCGTCCCCGCCTGGCAAGCCGCCTACCTCGAAGATCGCATCGCCATGCACGAAGGCCGCCCGCAGCGCTTCGGCACGCAGTGGATGGACTCGCTCGAGGACGGGCTTGCCCGCCCCTACACGCTCGCCGATCCCGAGCACGTGAACGAGTTGCGAGCTTCCGTCGGCCTGCCGGCGCTGCACCCCATCCCTGCACCAGGGCCGCCCCTGCCCGCGGATAAGCGCCGCGAACTGGAAGAATCCCGCGACTGGTGGGAAAAGTGGTTCGCCTCCAAAGGCTGGAAGCAAGGGGAATAACGCTACTCCGGGCGAATGGAGACGTCGCGCCCGTTCGGCTTGGTGTGCTTGGACACGTACATGGCGGCATCGGCGGTGCAGAAGAGGCTGTCCTTGGTTTCGCCGTCCTGCGGGTAGAGAGCGATCCCCAGGCTGGCTGACGCGCGCAGCTCGTAACCGTCGATGGCAAACGGATCGTCGAAGCTGCGCTCCAGGCGCGTGGCGATTTCCTCGAGGTCGGCGCGGCTGCGAACCACCGGCACGACCACACCGAATTCGTCGCCTCCCATGCGAGCCAGTATGTCGCCCGGCCGGAGCTGGCGCTTCATGCGCACGGTGGCCTCCTGCAGAAACAGGTCACCGACGCGGTGCCCGTAGGTGTCGTTGACCTGTTTGAAATCGTCCAGGTCGATGTAGATCAAACCCAGGAGGCGGGCTTCGTGAGACGCCTCGATGATGGCAGCACCAAGCCGCTTTTCGAGCGAGAAACGGTTGTGAACATCGGTGAGCAGGTCAAACTCGGAGCGGTGCACCAGGTCGGAGTAAAGCCCGCGAGTTTCTATCGCCAGCGCGGCCAGCCGAACTCCCATGGACAATGCCATATCGATGGTGGCTCCCGGCAGGCGGTCGGAGTACCCTGCGATGCACAACGCGCCGTGGGACGGACCGGAGCGCGCGTGAATCTCCTGGCGGACCACGGTCAAGGTTGCGGGGACTACCGGCCCAAGGTGGATTCCGTTCGCCAGCTCGCACCAGCACGGCGCCTTTACGCTGAATGAGACCAGGCCGGCGATCTGTTCCAGGATGTCGGGCAGCTCGCGCCCCGAATTGATGTCCTCGAGAATACGGCTGCGGCGCCGTTCCATTTCGACCTCGGCTTCGACCCGAAGGGCAAGCGCCGTTGTCTGGCGGCGGATGCGCCGCTCGAGGGTCCACCCCCGGGCGCCCACGCCCATCACGATCAGCAGAAGCAGGCTGACCAACTCGCCGAGGTGGCGGATATCGAACCATGAAGGGCCCGCCAACACCTCCACGTCGTCGAAGCCGCGAAGAAGAATGTTGAAGGCCACCGGATCGCCGAGCGGATCCGATCCATGCTCGAGCGAGCAGATACCGGTGACCCGGACCTGGGAACCGACCGAGACAGGCTTCATGGCCGGGATCACCGAGGCGGGAAGATCGGGATGGCGATAGATGGCGGAAAACAGGCGCCCGTTGGAGTCCAGGACATATTCATCCTGGGCCGCTCCCCGAATCGAAACCAGCACTTTGCCTTCGGTAGAGACCAGGTCGAAGGCGCGTTTTCCCGAAGCCAGTTCGGTGGAGGTGGACCGGACCGGCTTGAGTTCGTCGTGCGGTCCAACTTCGGAGATCTCGCTCTCGATGAGGATCGCGTAATTGTCGTGAATGTCGGGAAAGCCGCTGGCGTCGGCAGCTTCGCCAATGCGGAGCGGCCCTTCGTATTGGGTTTCGATCCACAGGCTCCGGTCGCCATCCTGCAGAACCACGGCGGTGCCCGGCTGGTAATAGGTAACGATCCCGCGGACGCGCACCCGCTGGTTGCGGTCGTCCACCGAATAGCCGTTGAGGATCTGGTCCATCGACGTGATGGGGAGAGACCCCGGCCTGATGGAAGCGGGCCGGATGACCTTCACGTCGGCCATCGATGGAACCTGAAGCATGATCCCGGCCAGCTGCATTTTGCTGTCGAATTTGCCGGCCACGGCGCCCGTGATCTCGACGTCCGCGTCCAGCAGGTCTTTCAGGTGGCTGCCATCCTGGCCGAGGACGGTGGCATCGATGTATCCGCCATCCACCAGCATGTTCAGATAGATGTTGATCTCGGCCTTGTCGCGCACCACGTTGGCGCTGCGCACCCGGGCGCGCATGGTCACCCGCATGCAATCAAATTCGCCGCGGATGAGCTGCGGGAACGCGGGGTGGGCCGGCGGGGGCGGAACCCCGTGGCTGAGGACGCTGAGACCATCTGCGATGACATCGGGGCGGAAATCGCTATCGGTCTTTCCACGCACCCGTATGCGGTCCCCTGGAACCATGGCGGCTCCCGGCGCGGCAAACACGTACATCGCCAGGTCGCCGTCCTGAACGAAAAGGTCCTTGCCCGCGGGGTCGTAGTAGGTGACGGTGGCTTCGAAGTCTACCGGGAGCGCCTGTTTGGCCTCGGCTCCGGTGAGCGAGTGGACCGCGCGCAGGGTTCGCAGGGGAGCGGTTGCCGCCCCCGCCGTGCCGGCACACAGCAGGATGATCAACGCTGCGCTGACTCGATTCATCGGGCCGTTCCAGTAGAGCTTGCCAACCCTACAGCATTTCATCGTCCCGGCGGACAGTCCATATCACGTCCGTGGGAGACGAACGGCCGGGATTCGACCCGGCACTCCGGTGACTCAGCCGATCCGAATCTCGCTGATCTGAATGACAGGCGCAATGTCCGTGTATTTGGGAATGTCGCCCTGGAGTTCGGCGGCAACGGGAGTGAAGGCCTGCATGAAATCCTCGACGGTTTCGCAGGTGAAGCCGCAGATGGCGGCAAACGGAGCGGCATCGGCCGGGCCGGGCCCCGGGACGCCGATCTCGACCGTAATAGCCTTGATGGCCGGGCCAAGCAGCCTGGCAGACATCGGCATGTGGGTGTTCAGGTAGTACTCGACATCGAAGCGGTTGCCCGCTTTATTGGGGTAGAGAACGCTGACTTTGATCATGTTCGTCGATGAACCCGCAACTTTCCGGTTCGATTTTTTTCTGGTCCACTGGTACCCTTCGCGTGTTTCAGTACTTCTGCACCTTGGGATCGACTTCGTCGCTCCAGGCAAGAATCCCGCCGGCCAGGTTGGCAACCTGGGGATAGCCGTTCTGCTTGAGGAATTCGGCGATGCGCTGGCTGCGCGCGCCGGAGCGGCAATGGACCACGACTTCGCGATTGCGGTCGATCTCGGCCAGCCTCTGCGGCACGTCGTTCTGGGGAATCAGCTTTCCGCCAATTTGCGCGATCTGGTACTCGTATGGCTCACGCACGTCGATGAGCTGCACGTCTTCGCCTGCGTCCAGGCGGCGCTTCAGCTCCTTGACCGAAATCTGCGGTATTCCGTTTTTCACACTGCTCTCCTGGGGTGTCTCGGGCACAATCCCGCAGAACTGCTGGTAATCGATAAGCTGGGTCACCGTGGGGTGCTCGCCGCATACCGGGCACTCGGGATTCTTGCGCAGCTTCAGTTCGCGGAAGCGCATGTTGAGCGCGTCCACCAGCAGCAGCCTGCCGATGAGCGGCTGGCCGTTGCCGAGAATGAGCTTGATGACCTCCGTAGCCTGAATGACGCCGACCAGGCCCGGCAGGATGCCCAACACTCCGCCCTCGGCGCAACTGGGCACCAGGCCCGGCGGGGGCGGCTCCGGATACAGGCAGCGGTAGCACGGTCCTTCTTCCGTGGCGAACACGCTGGCTTGGCCCTCGAAGCGGAAAATCGAGCCGTACACATTGGGCTTTCCCAGCAGCACGCAGGCGTCATTGACCAGGTAGCGGGTGGGGAAATTGTCGGTGCCGTCGGCAACGATGTCGTAGTCCTTGAGAATCTCCAGGGCATTGGCGCTCGACAGCAGCGTGTCGTGCTTCACCACATTGAGGACGGGATTGAGCGCGAGCAGCTTTTCGGCGGCCGAGTCCAGCTTCTTGCGGCCAATATCCTTGGTCGAGTGGATGATCTGGCGCTGCAGGTTGCTGGCGTCCACCACGTCGAAATCCACCATCCCCAGGGTGCCGATGCCGGCGGCGGCCAGATAAAACGCCAGCGGCGAGCCCAGGCCTCCGGTGCCCACGCAAAGCACCTTGGCAGCTTTCAGCTTGCGCTGGCCCTCCATGCCGACTTCCGGCAGGATCAGGTGGCGCGAGTAGCGGGAGAGGTCATCGGTGGTCAATTCAGGGAGCGCGGTCGGTGGGGTAATGGTCGCCATGGTATTCAGTTCTCGGTTCGCAGTGCCTGGTTTTTGGTGACTGGTTCGCAGTGCCTGGTTTGCAGTGCTGGCTAGGACCTGTCAGTCGTCAGTTTTCCGTTGCCGTTCGCAGCCGGTAACCGATCCTGGTCTTAAAGGGCCCGGCTGTCGGAGTTCGCGGCGCATCCACCCGGAGGGTGTTCCTGCGCCCGCTGCGGCATGGTGCGTTTTCGCCCGTGCTCCTGCGGTCAACAACCGCCCGCTATCGACGGAATGATCGAAAGCGTGTCGGTGGAGCGGACCGCCGTCCCATCCTTTGCCGGCAGATAGCGCACATCCTCGTCGTTAAGGTACAGGTTAACAAAGGCGCGCACTTTACCCTCACCCGTGAACAGGTGGCGGCGCAGCTCGGGATGGTGGAGGGTGAGCTCGTTGAGCGCTTCGGAAATGGTAGCGGCGTCGACATTGACGCTGTTTTGCCCGCCCACGTAGGAGCGCAAGGGGGTAGGAATGAAAATCTTCATTTTTGTTCGAAAGACCGCGCCGGCTGAGAACAGACGGCATTTCTTTGATGATAGGAGCGGCCCGTTAGAATCTAAAACCGGATCAGGAAACTGCGTCCCGCGAAATGGGACGAGCGGCCCGTAAAGAGCCGCTCGTGAGAGGAAGCACGATTGGGTTTTGGAATCTAGTTGCCGCCGGGCTTGGCCGCGGCAGCCGGGGCGGGCTTGGGTGCGGCGGGCTTGACCGCGGCCGTTTCCGGAGCAGCCTTCTTCGGCTTCCAGAAATCCGGGTCGGCCTTGATCCAGGATTCTTCGGCATAGCTCTGCTTGGGATTGATGGAGAACAGCTCGACACGCGACGAATCCACGGCTTGGCCGAAGAGTTCATCGAACTTTTGCATGCCCTCTTCGCCGCCCATGGCCTCCATGAACTTCTTGTCGCCCGACATGATCTGGTCGATCTCCTTCATCGAATCCCGGTGGCTCAGGGCGATATACGTGCCGGCTTCGCCGCCGAAAGCGATCTCGTACATCCCCCAATGGGGGCCTTCGCCGATTTTGTCACAGGCAGCCTGGTACATTTTGACTGTCTCGATCCACTCCTTGTGATGTCCGGGCCGGACATGGAACACGTTGAGTACGTAGTAGCGGGCGTGGGAAAGATCGGGGCGCGGGTGATAGCTCAAGTCTTCGTTGTAGGTGAGCACCGCGGTATCGAGCGACTCCAGGAGTTCGCCATCGGTGGCGATCAAGCGGTCCAGGTCGGCCGCCAATGCGGGATTCTTGTCGATTGTCTGGTTATCCTTCTCCCACGCTTCGAACGAGGGGTACCGGTACATGTAAAGAGCGCGCGGCTTTCCGGACATGGAATTCAGAGCCACATAGTGGCCCTGCAACTTGCCCCGGGCCGACAGGGACACAAATCCGGCCTCCGACTTATCGTGGGCCGAAGGCGCTTTACCCGTTTTCAGCCATTCCCGGGTGAGTTGAATAACTTTGGGCGGGGTGGCAGTGGCATCTTGCGCAGCGGCTGCGACGCCGCCGGCAAGGGACAGAGAAATCCCCAGCAGGATGGGGCTGATTCTGCTCATTGTGATCCTCCTTGGCGTACTCAGAGATCACGGACGATTCTGAAAATGTGGAATCCGGGGAGAGACCTCGGGTGGGCGTGTCTGCTGAGACAGCGGAATGTTAAGCGCGCTCCAAGTTTGTGTAAAGGGAAATATATTTACGGGTTAGCTGACTCAACTGTCCTCGCCAACCTGAATCGTCTCGTTCTCGAAGCGCTTGTCCTCCTCGGTGGTCCCGACGAGCAGGAACGAGTTCGTCACCTGGGCCTTGCCCTTGCCCACCTCGGTGATGACGTAGCTGCAACCAATCCAGTGCGCTTCGGCGAAGTCGGTGGACGACCACTGGGGCGGGTGGTCCGGATGGGAGTGATAGAAACCGGCGATGTCGAGCCCCTGCCCGCTGGCCTCGCGCTGTATCTTCACCAGTTCCACGGGAGCGATGTGGTAACGGTTGTGCGCCGAGTCGGTGCGGGTATTGCCGGCGCGGATGGCCGATTCCACCCGCCAACCCTCCGCGCCCTGCCTGCCCAGGAGTACTCCACAGCACTCGTGCGGGTAGGTCTCCTCGCCATGGGCGCGGATGGCGTCGTAGACCTGCTTCGGCATTTGCAACACGCTCATCGCTTCAGACCTCGTCATGCCAACTGAAAACTGATTCCTGCCCACACCGGCCCCAGACTGGATCCCAGACGACTCCCGGACCACTAGATGTCATAGGCCCATCCGTCATCTTCCCAGAAGCGCTCGCTGAGATACTTGTCGGCGGAGTCGGGGAGCACGGTGACGATGACCGCATGGCGGCCGTCCCGGGCTTCTTCGCGCGCGATTTGCAGGCTGGCCACTACCGCCGCCGCTGCCGAGATGCCCACCAGCACGCCTTCCTCGCGCGCCAGGCGCTTGGCCATGGCGTAGGCGGCTTCGGTTTCGACCCCCAGGTCGCGATCGGCCAGGTGGGGGTTGTAGATGGCGGGTACGATGGCAGTGGCCATGTGCTTCATGCCCTCCAGCCCGTGGAACGGCGAATCCGGCTGGAAGCTGATCACCTGGATGGCGGGGTTCTGTTCCTTCAGATACCGGCTGGTGCCCATGAAGGTGCCGCTGGTGCCCAGGCCCGCCACAAAGTGGGTTACCTGTCCACCGGTTTGACGCCAGATCTCCGGGCCGGTGGCTTGGTAGTGCGCCAGCCAGTTGGCGTCGTTGGAATACTGGTCGGCGTAGTAGTATTTCGCGGGATCATTGCCGGCCAGCTCGCGCGCACGGCGGATGGCTCCGTCGGATCCCTGGTCGGGATCGGTCCATTCCACGATCGCGCCGTATACCTTCAGAATCCGCTTGCGCTCGGCGGAGACGCTGGTGGGCATAGCCAGGTGCACGGGAAAGCCGAGCGCGGCGCCCAGCATGGCGAATGCGATGCCGGTGTTTCCGCTGGTGGCGTCCAGCAGCGTCTTGCCGGGCTTGAGAAGCCCGCGGGCCATGGCGTCGCGCACAATGTTGGCGGCGGGCCGGTCCTTTACGCTGCCGCCGGGGTTGACCCACTCCGCCTTGGCCAGCAGGGTGATCCCCTCGAGATCCCGCACCGGCTGTTCCAGGCGGATCAGGGGGGTGTTCCCGATGCGCTCGGGGAGCGAATGACCTAGCCGGGTTGGCGGGTTGACGATAGCCATGGGAAAAATTGCGGGGCGCGGTTCGACTGTGCGAGATTGGGAATGCGAGGCCCGCACCCTTCCATCCTCGCAGACTGGATCAGACTCATGGCGCGAAAGACTCGCATTCTGAAGTTCCAGGAGATCCTCGACGGCCTGCGCGCACACTCCTTCGATGTTTCGCCGTTCCAAGGCGTCGCAGACGGGATGATGGTTTCCAAAGGCGGCGTGGCGGCGGTTCTGGTCCCGGGCACAACCGATCCCAAGTGGGAGAGCGGCGGCGCCCGCCTGGCCGTCACGCCCGGAGTGGTCGTGAAGGGCGAGATTGCGCGCCTGCTGGATCGTGGCTATCAGAAGTTCATCAAGACGTCCCAGTACGAACTGCCGGCCACCGCGGCGCAACTGCACGCCATCCACAACTTCACCGAGGAGCTGAACCTGGTGAGCGGGGCAATGGGGCTCTACAACGAGGCGTTGGGAACCACCAGCGACGTATATGAATACGATCGCCTGCGCGGCCGCGAACAGCCTGAGCCGGAGCCGGCGCGCCCCTGGGAGCTGACCGGCGGCCACTGAGCATCCGCACCAATCCGGCGCCCCATGCCCTATCGTGCGTTTGTTTGTCCCGCCCGGCAGGCCAGTCCCACCCTGCAACCGCGCTGTTAAAGGAAAACCGAGAATCTTCCGAAAATGCGGATAGAGGAAGCTGGTGGAAGAGGCTCATCCGCAAACCGAACGGCGGTCGCAGGCGCGCTTCGCGGTGGACACAGACGTATCCCTGGTGGCGGTGAGCCACGGCGGAGCCCGGACCGGGCGCATGTTCGAACTGAGTGTGGACGGATGCCGGGTGCGCGCCGACCGGTGCTGTCCGGTAGGCATGCCGGCCGGCATCGAGGTGATGTTCAAGCTCAACGGCATCGGTTTCCGGCTGGCCGGCACGCTGGAGTGGGTGGACGCCTGTCAAACCGCGGGAATCCGCTTCAGCCCCATGGCTCCGCGGAGGCGCGAAGCCCTGGAGGAACTGCTCGCCGAACTGGAGGCGGAAGAACAAATCCGGGCGGCCGCGGAGACCGAATCCAGCAGTGCGCCCGTATCGTCAGAATCTGCCCCGGCGGAGAAGTCCACTTCCGGACCGTCCGCCGTGCTTTCCATGCCCGCCAGGGAAAGCATCGAACCGCGGCCAATCGGCACCCCGGGGGCCTCGCCGTCACCACCCGGCCGGGCCATGGGACCCCCAATCCCCATCGCGGGGAGCTCTTCCGAATCCGCCGGAGGAAAGGGTCCCGTCCAGCCTGCCCGCACCCCGCCACGCGAGCGGCGCGTGGAGACGCGTCATGCGGTGGATACGGGGGCAATCGTCTTTCTCATCGATGTGCGTGCGCGGATTTTGGGCCGCATCGTCGACCTCAGCATGAGTGGGTGCCGCATCCGCACCGATGAGCCGTTTCCGGTGGGAATTTACCGACGCGTGGAGACGGAATTCAACGTGGATGGTTTGTCGTTCCGCCTCGCCGGGGTGGTGCAGGCGCTTCATAACCGGTTCACGGTGGGCATTCGCTTCCTGGATATGAGCGTGCGCAAGCGCGATCAGCTCCAGCAGCTTATGGAAGAGATTGACGAGTTGAAATCGGCGGGCGTCTGCCAGGCGCCGGGTTCCGGTCAATAGCTTATTTCACTTGCCGGTCCGGGTTTCCCTGCTGTTCAGAAAATCCTGCAGGATCAGGGTAGCGGCAACCTGGTCCACGACCTTGCGATGCTCTTGCCGGTCACGGCCTGCCTCGTAGAGGATCCGGTGAGCTTCATGGGTGGTCAATCGCTCGTCCCACAGGTGAATGGGCAGGCCGGAGATGATCCCGAGCTCCGCAGCAAAGGCCTCCGTTTTGGCCGAGCGCGGGCTTGCGTCCCCGGAAAGATGCAACGGAAGCCCCACCACGATCCCGGCGACCTGGAAGCGCCGCGCCAGGCGCGCAATGGAGCGCAGATCGTCGCGGGCATTGCGCTTGCGCTCCAGGGTCATGACGGGCTGCGCGGTCAGGCCGAGTTCGTCCGACACCGCTACGCCGATGCGCTTGGCGCCCACATCGAGCCCCAGATATCGTGCTGGTGAGGTGGCGTCCAGAACATCTGCTCCCGCTTACAGCATATCGGCGCGGCGGGGCGGGGCCCTCCGGGACATTTCTCCCCTGCCTTGTTGGCTTGGGAGAGGGAACATGCCTTGCGTGGCATCATCGGCCGGCTCGTGCCGGGACCGCTACAATCGTGAAAGGGAGAAGAATCCCAAACGCAATTTTCGCGTCTCTAGGTACAGCAAGAAATGCACTTTTCGCGTCTGTAAGTACAGCAAGAAGGGGACCCAGGCAGAAGAATGGCGCGCCGCAAACCGACAAGAGCACGCAAAAGGGGGGTCGGCCTCGCGGGCTTCTTTTTAATCGTCGTCCTGTTGGCGCTCTTGGGCGCCGGGGCGGTGGGCTGGTTGCTGTTTACTCCGTTTGGGCCACAAACCGAAACCCTGGTGGAGATTGCCCCCGGCTCATCCACCGTGCGCATCGGGCGTGAACTTGCCCGTGCCGGAATCATCCGCAGCCAGCTGGCCTTCGACCTGGCGCGTTTCTGGAAACATGGCACGTTAAAGGCGGGCACCTATCGCTTCGATAACCCAGCTCCCGCGGCGGAAGTTTACGACCGCATCCGCCGGGGCGATGTGTACACCATCCTGGTGACAGTGCCGGAAGGCGCGACGATGTTCGACATCGCGGATCGCCTGGAGCAGGCCGGATTCGGCGCCCGGCAATCTTTTCTGGATGTGGCCGCCCAGGAGGTCTCGCTGATTGGCGACCTTGATCCGGCGGCGAAGAATCTGGAGGGTTACCTGTTTCCGGACACCTATCGTTTCGCCCCGAAGACTGCGATGCCGGAAATTGCGGCAACCATGGTAAAGCGCTTTCGAACCGAGGCGGCGCTGCTGAACCTGAGCGTGAATGTGCACCGCACCGTCACCCTGGCTTCGCTGGTGGAAAAGGAAACCGCACTCGAAGGGGAGCGGCCCGTAGTGGCCAGCGTTTTCGAGAACCGGTTGAACAAGAACATGCCGCTGATGACCGATCCATCGGTGATTTACGGGCTCGAGCTCCAAAACCAGTGGCGCGGAACCCTGTACCAATCCGACCTGAAGCGGGACACTGCCTATAACACCTACCTTCACGCGGGGCTTCCTCCCGGCCCAGTCGCCAACCCGGGAATCAAGGCGTTGCGCGCCGCCATGGCGCCGGCCCAGACCGATTACCTGTACTTTGTGGCGGCGGGGGATAATCCGCAGGGCAAATCGCTGTTTGCCACCACCATCGAGGAACACAATCGCAATGTCGCGGGCTATCGCCACGCCGTGAAACAGGCAGGTGCGCGTTGAGGGGAAGCATTCGCCGGAGAGCATCGGCGTTTCTGGCTCTACCCGCGGTGCTCCTGTCCGGCTGTCTTTTTACCACGCGCAAGCTGCCCGTGCCCCGGGCTCCGAGCGTCACCAACACCGCCACCGGCGAAGAACTCGTCGAGCAGCTCAACAAGCGCTGGGACGCGCTCCAGAGCCTGAACGTCACCGTCTATATCCAGGCCAGCGTCACCAATCAGAAGGCGGGACTCGCCCGCGACTACACCAGCATCCGGGGCCACATCCTGATGCGCAAACCGGAGATGGTGCGGGTTCTAGGGCAGGTTCCGGTGCTGGGCACGCGCGCGTTTGACATGGCCAGCGACGGCAAGACCTTTACCCTGCTGGTGCCGCCGAAAAGCGTGGCGTACAAAGGATCGAACACCCGCCCTCCGAAAGCCTCCACAGGCCTCGAGAACATGCGTCCGACCTTATTTTTCGACGCCATGTTTGTGCGCGGAATCGGCGAGAACGATGAATACACCAAGACGGCCGACACCGACACGGTCGAGGACCCGAGTAAAAAGCACCTCCTCATCATCCCGGAATACATGCTGAGCGTGATGCGCCCCCGGCCGAACAGCCATGAACTGCAGCCGCTGCGGGTGATCCACTTCCACCGTGAAGACCTGCTGCCTTACCAGCAGGATTTGTACGATGAGCACAACAACCTGGAGACGCAGGTGATTTACGGCCGGTATGTGGACTTCGGCGTGAACAAGTATCCGTCCACGGTGACCATCCGGCGTCCCATGGAGCAATATCAGGTGGTGCTCACGGTGGAGAAAGTCACGGAGAACATGCCGCTGAGCGACGACCAGTTCCAGATCAAGATTCCGGAAGGAACGAAGATTCAGACCCTCGAATGAGGACCTGAACAGAGACCCATTCGCGATTCGAAGCGGGACGTTCTATACCTGCGCACGGCCGCGGGGTTTTGGTTCCGCCAAATTTTCCCTGGCTAAAACCGCATCCGCATCCCAAAATCGAACTGGCGAGGCTTGAAGAAGTCGGTCGCATTGACGTCCAGTGGCTTTCCAAACTCCGTCTGCCCGGTTTTGAGGCCGGTCAGGAAATTGAGTGTGGGCAGCGATCCGGCGGCGCTGCCGGGCGCGATGTAGTAGCCGACCGTCTCCAGCCGCGTCACATTCTGATGGTTGAACAGGTTGAAGCTCTCGGCCATCAATTCAAGCTCCCGCATCTGGCCGAGGTTGAACTTTTTTCCCAGCCGTACATCGGCTTTCCAGGTAAGCGGATAGCGATACGTATTCCGGCCGATCCCGTAGACGCGATTGTCGCCGCCATATCCATTCATGCTGGGGCCGAGTCCCACGATAGCCGCGCCGGAAGCCGTGAACTCCTGCGGGATAGAACCCGCCGTGCGCATGGTGAAGGGCAGCCCGCTGTGAAACTGCCCGATGCCGGACAGCATCCAGCCATTCGCAAACTGGCCTTCGAGTCCCTTCCGTTTCCACGGAGCCTGCCAGAGGAGCATGGCGGAAACCGAGTGGCGGATATCCAGGTCGCTGACGCCGTACTCCTGGCGGAAATCCATCGGGTCCAGCATGCTGCTGCCGGCAAGGAGCGAGGATTCGTTGGGGTTCCAGTCCATGGCGTGCGCATAGGTGTAGCGGGCGTGCAAACCGATCCCGCGGCGGGTAACGCGCGAGACCCGCAACATCGCGGCTTCGTACGTCGAGTTGGCCTTGCTGATCAGCTCCGTGATCTGCTGGTAATCGGCATTCAGGCGGGCGGATGTTCCGCTCGCCGATCCGGATGCAGGCCAGGATGCATAAAACGGCACAGTAATCCGCGGTACCTTGATGGGCCCCACGTTCAGGCCATCCACCACCGCGTACGTTATGGTTCCGGGATTGGCGGCGGGGTTGAAATTGGTATCCATGGTGACCGGCAGGCGGCGGCCCAGGCTTGCCACGGCGCTGGCCGCCAGGTGAACATGCCCTGGAAGCGCCTCCTCGACGGAAATTTCGGCCTGGTGAATTTCCGAATTTTTGAACGCCGGCGAGATCTCGACAGCCCCCGGCTTCACCACCGTGGACGGTTGTCCTGCCAGCACGTAGGGGAACGGAGGCGCTCCGCCGCCGGTGAGATTGTCGGTGGGCCGCATGAAGATCTTCAGGTCGCCTTTAAGGGATCCGGTCTGGGTGAGGGCCGTTTCCAGAATGGAGTTCTGGGTGCGCCCGAAATACATGCCGTACCCGGCATGCAGGATGGGCCAGCGGCTTTCGCCCGATCCCCAGGCCAGCGCCAGCCGCGGCGCCCATTCGTTGCCGGGCGAAGGAATGTTGCGGGTGAGCGGCAGGGCGGGGTTGTCCACCAGCGCGATGGGAGGCGGAAAGTACTGGCGCTGCCAGCGCATCGCCGACGAGACTACGAGGCCCTTGGCGGGGTGCCACTGCATGGTGGCGTGGGCGGCGAGGTCGTTGGTGCTCAGGCGCCAGTTGGTCGGGCCCATCGTCTGGGAGTACCAGGAATAGCAGGGCAGGTAGCCCAGCCCGTGCAACTGGTGTTGGCTGTCGCGCCAGGCGCGTCCGCGCTGGTCGCAGTTGTGCTGGTCCAACGGATCCAGCGTTCCTGAAATTCCATAGCGGGCAAACGCCAGTGCGTCGGATGCGAAGTTCTCCACGGTGGAGTAATGGTACGTGCCGGTGTGATTAGGCAGCATCGTGGTGGCGTCGGCGTTATGGCGCCAGTCCACTCCCGCCTTGACCAGCAGGTTTCCGTGGACCCAGTCGGCGGATTGCTGGAGTTGGTAAAGGCGCTCGTCGGGGTAACTGCCGCGCCCGAAGCGGGAGGGATTGCCGATGGTGAAGCCGTAGCGCGAATCCACCACGATCTGTGGCAACTGGCCCCACGCGTTGATATTGAGAGTCTGTTCGAAGGGGGACGGAGTGTTGGCGCTCTCGGTGAGATTGTGGCTGCCCGCCGAGCCCTGGGTCACGACGAGCAGATTGGGGGTCAGGAAAGCCTCCCAGCGTCCCAGGAGCCAGAGTTCGCCGGCGTGGCTGGTTCCGAAGCTGTGGCTGCCGTAGAGCTCGGAGACCCGGGTGAGGCCGCCGCCGGGGGAGTTCCAGCGCGCCGCCGTGCCTTCCAGGGTGAAGCGATGGCGCTCCGCGGCGTGCCAGTCAAGGCGGCCGAATCCCACCCACTGGCTGGCAGTCCGCTGTGCCGGGCCCAGAAGGCCGCCCAGGGTATCCAGTATCCCCGAGTAGGCGCTGAGTCCCTCGCCAATGGGATTCACGCTGCTCAACCCGAGGCGCGCGCTCAGGACCTGCATCTCGTCGTTAGCGGGCTGGGCGAAGAAATTGTCGGAGTGGCGCACCGAGGCCACGCCCGGGTCGTTGCGCAGCGAGCCGTCCCAGGCAGCGAACCAGAAAAGCTTCTGGCGGCGGATACGGCCGCCCAGGCCCAGGCCCCAGCGGTCTTCGTGATCGGGCGCCGTATAGGGAAAAGGGGCGTAGGCGGACAGGGTACCCCCTCCTCCCGGAGCCGTCTGCTTCACCCACTGGGTAAAGGGATTTTGGGCGCCCCACAGATTGCGCCGGTCAAAGAGGAAAGCCTGCCCGTGCAGGTGTTCGGCGCCGGACCGGGTTTCTATGGAGGGCTGCCCGGCCTCGCCGGCAGCGGCGGAGTTGGCTGTGTACGGCCTGACTTCGAGGATGGCAGCCTCGTTGGCGCCCGGCCCAATCAGCGCGGAGCCTCGCATCCGTCCGGCTCCCCGACCGCCGAATGCCAGCCGGGTGCTGGAGCTGTCCACCGACACAGTCGCGGAATTCGCCCGGGAGGCGGGGGCGGTTTCGGATCCGCCCTCGTCGATCGATCTGGCTGCGGAAGGGGTATCGAGGACGAAGTTCTCCCAATGCCTTCCCGGGAGAGGCAAGGCCTGCAATTGCCGATCGGAGAGTACCGGCGACGATGCGGGCATCTGGGAATCGGGTTCCTGCAAGGCTGCTGTCTGGGGCGGCATGGCATTGGCCAGTTGAGCCGTGATATGCGCTGCGGACACCCCGGCCACCGCCAGGCTGAGACCGTCCTGAATCGAAGAAGGCAGGACAATTGAAGCCAGCGCCGCGACCGCGACCGAGGGGGCCGCGGCTTTGACGATCGGCGAAGCTGCACCGGGAGCGGCGGACGGGGCCAGGATAGCGAGTTCCGGAAGCCTCGCATCGCTCAGATGCGCGCGAACGGTTGCCATGTCCCCTTGCTTATCATGAACCGGGGCTGGCCCAGACTGGGCAAGCCGTGGAGCGGAGAGGCTGGCCGCCGTGACCGGAAATGTCCGGATTGCCTGGAGGGACAATTGCGCCTGCAGCGGAGGCGTAACGACGGCCGGCTTTTCCGCGGGCGCGGGCGGCGCCATCGGCGCCCGTTGGGCCGCGCCGTCCGGCTGCGCGGCCGGCGCGTGCGCAGGATTAGCAAGGCTCCCGACCAGAGAAGATGCGGAGGATGCCACGGATGCATCAGCGGGCGGACGGTTCAGCGCCAGGGCTGCCTGAACGCGGGACTCATGTCCCGGGAAGATGACGATGCCTTCCACATGACCTTCTCCCTGGCGCGCGCTTTCCGCCTTCAGGGTGTACTCGCCCGGGGCCAGTCCGCTGAAACGGTAGGAACCGTCCTTCCCGGTGCTGGCGGTCATTTCCCGGCCAGTCGCGGGGTTGCGGAGCACAAGGGTCGCCTGGCGTACCGGGCGGGAGTAAAGATCGGTGAGTTTGCCGGAGAGTGCACCGGTGGACGCTTCCAATGCGGTCGATTGGGCGAATCCGGGGGCGGCACGGAGGAAGACCAGAACGAGAACCAGAAGGAGCGCTGCCGCAGGCGCGGTGAATCGAACCCGTTTTGATCCTGCTCCGCGAAACATCTGTCTGGAGCAGCCGCGCAGCTTGCCCACGGCCCACCTTCTTCCGACCGCCAGGGGCGGTTCCGGTCTGGGTGCGTTCGCAGGCGGTTCCCGGAGGCATCAACTCGGGGTCAACCCGCAGCCATTCCGCACGCGGAATGACCGGTTTTCGAACACACAGTGACCCCCGGGAGAAGTTATCAGCGATTCTATGCCAAAACGGGAAAAATTTGCGCGCTTTTCCGAATCGACTCGGCGAATGCAAGCCGGCGCAGGTTCCGGCGCGAGATGTGGGCAGACCGCGGCTACCGCAGAACCCGCAATTCGAGGAAGAGTCGCTGGCTTGGTAGACTGAGAAGACGGCAAGTTTGCCTTCAGGCTCGCCGTGAACGGACCACACGATTAAACAATGTTTATCGACGAAGCAAAAATTCGAGTGAAAGCCGGCGACGGGGGCAATGGCTGCATGGCTTTCCGGCGGGAGAAGTTTGTGCCGCGCGGCGGACCCTCGGGGGGTGACGGCGGGCGTGGCGGGGACGTGATCATGGAGTCGTCCCAACGCCATAACACCCTGATTCACTTCCGTTTTAACCCCGAGCACAAGGGGCAGCGCGGAGAGCACGGCATGGGGTCGAACTGCTCCGGATCCGACGGCAAATCGGTGGTTCTGCAGGTGCCGGTGGGCACCGCCCTCTACGATCAGGAAACCGGCGAGCTGATACACGACTTTTCGACTCCCGACGAGCGCCTCGTGATCGCCAAAGGCGGACGCGGCGGCCGGGGCAACCAGCACTTCGCCACCAGCACCCACCAGGCTCCGCGGGAGCACGAGTTGGGACGCGCGGGCGAAGAGCGGACCTACCGCCTGGAACTGAAGCTGTTAGCCGACGTCGGGCTGGTGGGGTACCCCAACGCCGGCAAATCCACATTGATCTCGCGCATTTCCGCCGCCCGGCCAAAGATCGCTGATTACCCCTTTACCACGCTGGAACCGAACCTGGGCGTGGTCACGGTGGGCGAAGAGCCGCACCAGGAATCTTTCGTGGTGGCCGACGTTCCCGGGCTGATCGAAGGCGCGCACCTGGGCACCGGACTGGGCACGCAGTTCCTGCGCCACATCGAGCGGACGCGCCTGCTGGTGCACTTGGTGGATGTCTCCGACGCGTCCGGCCGGCCCGATCCGGTGGAGGATTTCAAGGTGATCAACCGCGAGCTGTCCAGCTTCGGCCATGGCCTGGACGAGAAGCCGATGATCGTGGTGGCTACCAAGATCGACGCGGCCAACCCTGAAAAGCTGAAGAAGCTTGCGACTCACATCAAGCGGCGAAAACTGGAATTCCACGCCATCTCGGCAGTCACGGGGCAAGGAATCCCGGAGCTGAAATGGGCTCTTGCGAAGCGGCTGCGGCCCGTCGCGGATGAAGTACCGGCCGCCGCCCGCTAATCCGCGCAATCAAACCATCGCCCTTTCCTTCACCGTCAGGTACTGGTTCAGGACCGTCGAAGTGAGGGCTTCGGGGTTGAGGTCGAGGGTCAAGGCGCCTTGATCGTGGAGGCGCGCCAGCAGGAGTTCGCGGCGGCCCGCCATTTCCTGGGCGGCGGCGGAGCGAAACATCTGCTCCACGTTTTTCGGCCGGGTCCGGGCGATGAGTTCCACCTCCGGCTGCGCCATGGCAACGAAGAGAAGGACGTGCCGCCGCAGCAGTTGGACCGCGCCGTCGATCACTTCCGGACGCATGGCCGTCTCCGCCAAATCGGTAATCCAGAGAATCAGGGAGCGCCTCGGCTGCAGGCGGTTCAGTACCGTCGTGGCGCGAAGGTGGTCCGCCTCGCTGGGTTCGGAATGCACCTGGGCCAGCAGTTCGATGAATTGCCGCAGGTGGTCGGAGCCGCGTCCCGGCAACAATCGCTGCTGGATTCCCTGGCCGTAGGCCAGCAATCCCACCCGGTCGCCGGAGTAGAGTGCCAGCTGCGCCAGGGCGACCGCGGTCGAACAGGCGTGGTCCAGCTTGGAGTGAACGCGCGGCGGGCCCACAGGCGATCCGGTTGCGGTCCGGGGTGCGGCGGCCACCCGCGAGCGCATCAACCGGCCGCAGTCGAGCACGATCCACACCGGCTGGCTGCGCTCGGTCTGATACTGCCGGGTGATCAGGCTTCCGCGCCGCGCGGTGGCGGTCCAGCAGATGTCGCGCAGGTCGTCGCCCTCGCGGTATTCGCGCAGGCTTTCGAAATCCCTGCCAAGGCCGCGCTGCCGCGCCTGGCGCAATTGCAAATCGATCTGCCGGCTGCGCGCCAGGAAGATCTGCTGTTCCTCGGTGGTGCGAAGGGCGGGGTAAACGCGCACCGTCTGCACCAGCCGGGCTTTGGCCCAGCGCTCGGCGAGCCCCAGGGGAGACCGGTAACGCACATAAAGCCATCCGGTTTCGCAGTCGCCCCGCTCCCGGGGCTCAACGTGATAACGCAAGCGGGCCGGCGCCCGGGGAAAGGCGGTGAGCTCCAGGGACCGGGGGTCTTCGATCAGCGCAGCCGGCAGGTCATCGACAAGGCGGCAATGGACAATGGTGCGGCCATGATTCTCGATGGTCAGCTCGATCTCGGTTTGGTTATCGAGCGCAGGGGCATTGGACCACGTGCGCGCGGCGGAGAGCTGAGAAACCGAGGGCAGGCGCAAGCCGTCGAGGAGCGTACCCAGTAGCACCAGGGCATCCCAGATGAGCATGGCGTAGCTGAGGCCGCTCAGCCAGAACCCGGGAACCAGGAGGAGAAAGCCGGCCGTGAGAAGCGCGATGGAGCGGCGCGTGAGGCCGAAACTCCACCGCCTGCGGGGTTCGCAGACAGCATGAACCGGGCCGGGATGGAGGGATTGCGAGATCATGATCAGAAGCGCAGATCAAGCGCCATGGCTAGTGCGCGGTCGAGTTCGGCTATCTTGTCTCTCGAAAGCGAACCGACATACTGGGTTAGCTCACTTTTGGGAACACTCGCAAGATTGTCACAGGCAATCCAACTTGCATGTGTTAGTCCCTCGCCGTACCCGACATTTACCTGAGTGGAAAGGTCTTGTCCATTGGTATATACAGGCGCGCAGATAACAACAGGAAAACGAGAATCGATCAGCGTTTGCCGGCTCACAACCACGAATACGCGCTGTCGCTTCGGGTCGCTCGGTGGTTGGTGGACACGATAAAGCTCGCCGCGCTGCATGTCTCAGTCTTCTGTCGTGTAGTCGATCTGCACCTGATAGCGCAGAACGTCCATTGCTTCGCGACTTAGGGAGTCAATGTTCGCATTGATCAAATCCAAGTCGCGCCGATTGATGGCGGCGCGGATCTTTCCTTCGAAGTATTCGCGCAGCACACCTTCAATGAAGGCCGACCGGGATCCCCTTGACCCAATGTTTTGATCCACTTGTGCGAGTAGGTCAGAGGATAGTGTGATGGAAGTCTTCTCTCGCATACTACTAATGTACTACTTTTATCGCCGCGGCACCGGCACGGCGGCAATGACATCGGTCAGCGCGCGATCGGCGTCAAAGCCTTCCAACTCGGCTTCGGGCTTAAGGATCACGCGATGGCGGAGCACGGGCAAGGCTGCCCGCTTGACGTCGTCGGGAACCAGGTAATCGCGGCCATCGAACGCCGCCGCTGCCTGCGACACCAGCATCACGCTGAGGGCGGCGCGCGGGCTCGCGCCCAGCAGCAGGGTGGGCCACTCCCGGGTGCGCCGAGCCAGGGCGAGGATATAGCCGTAGAGCTCCGGCTCAATGCGGATTTTGCGGACCTCGGCGCGCGCGGCAGCCAGCAGATCGGCGGGGATGGGCGCGATGGCGGCATCCTCCAGGATGCTGGCGCCGGTGCCGGCGTGGTGCCGCTCCAGGATCTGGCGCTCCTCCGCCTCCGACGGATAGGCCACCCGAATCTTCAGCAGGAAGCGATCCAGCTGGGCTTCGGGCAGCGGGTAGGTACCTTCGAAGTCCACTGGGTTCTGCGTCGCGAACACCGTGAACCAGGGCGGCAGGGGGCGGCGAACTCCGTCGCCGGTTACCTGGCGCTCCTCCATGCATTCCAGCAGCGCGGCCTGGGTGCGCGGCGGCATGCGGTTGATTTCGTCTACCAGCAGCAAATCCGTAAATACCGGTCCCGCGTGAAAACTGAAAGTGTCGGTCCCGGGGCGCAGAATCGACGTGCCGAGAATATCCGCGGGCATGAGGTCGGGAGTGGCCTGCACGCGCTGGAACCCCAGCCCGAGCAGCCGCCCCAGAGCCTTCACGATGAGCGTCTTGGCGATTCCCGGAACGCCTTCGAGCATCGCATGCCCCTGGCACAGCACGGCGATCAGGACTTCTTCAATGACGGCACGCTGGCCCGCGATCACCCGGCCCAGCTCCGTACGGGCATGAACTATGAGCTGGCTGGTGGCGTGCAGCGGCGCAGCCTCTTCGGCGGTGTTTGCAGCCGAAGGCTGAGTCGGATAAGGGGTGGATTCCTGGCTCATGAAGCCCTTTCCTGGCTGGCAATCGATGGTGGATCGGCCCGCGCTTCCGCCGGCCGGGCCGCGGATTCCAGCTCGGCCTGGCGACGCTCCAGCAACTGCACCAGCCGCAGCGCCTCACCCGGGCTGAGAGCGTCATTCCCCAGGGCCTCTTCTATTGCTAACAGGTCGCTCTCGAGGGCAGGGGACGCGGACGGGAAGCGCCTGTTCAGCTGCGCGGCCAATTCCGCCGCGCCCATCTTCCGCCCTCGCATCCCGCTGAGGCGCAACGTGTGACGGCGGAAGCGTTCCCAGGCAATCGAAACCGCCGTCGACGCCGCTCCGGCGTTTCGGTACAGCGATCCCAGCGCGTCGATGAATTCGATGGGCGTGGCGCGCATGGGGAGAGCAAGTTCGCGGACCGGGCCGCTGCGCCGGCTGAAGCTGAAAAGCACCAGGATACCCAGTCCCAGAAGCCCCCAGCGGAGCATGGAAAGCGCCGGCCCGCTGGCGAAGCTCCAATCTGAGCGAATCTCGCCGTGCAGCGATTCGTCCCAATAGAAATGATGGCCTTCCTTGGGACCCAGCGAATTCAGAAAGAGGTCCAGGTCATGGGCGCGGGCCAGCGAAGCGTTTTCGAGCGGGGTGGCGGATGCCCACCACACCACGTGCCCCTGCCCCCAGTTGTACTCGACCACCGCCGGTTGCCCGGCGCAACTGTACTGCACCCGGTCGGAGGGCCTGCCCACCTGCCAGGTGGCCTCGGGAATCATCCATACCTCGCCCGATCCGGCCAGCAGATCCAGCCCTTCGGGCTCCAGCTTGCAGGCGGAAAACGTGAATTCCCGGGGAGTGTCGGGGGATGCGCCGGGCAGAAGGTATCCCCCCCAGAAGCCGGTAGCCAGCACCCGTCCGCCGTGCTCCACGATCTGCCGGACCGCCCGGATGTCGTCGGTCTCGCGGGTGAACGGCTGGGCGAAGATGATCACGGTTCCGGGGCTGGCACTGGAAGCCAGTTCGGTCAATGGCCGCTCCCAGCGCTCCACGGGATATCCCGCCCTCAACAGCATCTCGTAGGCGGCCATCGCGCCGTGCTGGCCGGACAGGTAGGTCGAGGGTAAGCGGCTTTCATTGTTGTTGCTGTTGGGCAGCAGGAATCCAATGGCTACGGCAAGCGCCACCGCCGCGGCCGCGCACCACATCAGCAAGCGGCGGTCTTGGGGATCGAGCGAAGACAGGAAGGTCATGCGGCGCCGCCCTGTGCTGCAACCGTCTGGGCGGCGGTCGCGGACTGACCCGCTCCTCCGCCGCCCGAGACCAGTTCTGTGGCCAGCCCTTCGGCGGCGCGGTAGTCGCTTTCCCGGGCTTCACGGCCGCCGTACCACGTGCGTTCGAAGCTGCGGGTGAGCGCAGCCAGGGTGCCCCGGCGCGGATCCTCCGGCGCAACCAGGGCCAGGTATTCGCGGGGAGTACGGGCACGGTCCGCCGGCCACAGACGTTTGGACTCCAGCCGCGAGATTGACGCCCAGTAAAGGAAATGGATGGCGTCGCGCCACAAGCCCCCAGCCGCCGCGGTTCGCGCATCATTCATCCATAACTGCCAGTCGCGCGCGGAGGCGGCTTCCGGGGCGGGCCGGTTACTCGAAGGCACCAGGCGAATCCGCCAGCGCCGTTCCAACCGCACGAGAACAATGGCGAGTCCGGTTCCCACGGCCAGCAGGAATCCCCAGATGAGCGCGCGGCCCACCCAGGCCGAGCGGGCGCGCAGCTTGTCCATGTTGGCGAACACGCGATTGAGCCAGTTCCCGAATCGCTCCAGGGCGGTATCGCGCGTGGTGGGCTGCTTCAGGTCTCGAAATTCACGCCCGGCCAGCACCTGGTTCATCACGTCGCGTTCCTGGTTGTGCGCGGGACTCGGCGCGGGCATGCTCCCGGCCTGCTCCAGGTCGCTCGCCAAGCGCGTTTGGGCATCCTCAAGAAGCCGCGACGTGGTCGCCTGTTCCGGCCGCGTCTGCTCCTCTGACTCGTCGGACCTATCGGCCGGGTTCGCAGGCTTGCGCGCTCCGGGCGCCTGCCGGGCCTTGTCGGGCTCCTCGGCGCGGGAGAAGAGAATACGCAGCCAGCCATAGCGCACCATGCGCCGTTCGGCATTCGCAGACGCTCCCATGGGAATGCGATCGTCCGGCCCGACCAGCGTGGGATCGCAGCTTGTGATATTGCGGGCCTTGGCGCAGGCCTGCGTGAGTCCCTGCAGTGCCACCAGGTGCTTGCGGTAATCCTCGAGCGATGCATCCCGCCACCGGCCAACAGGCTTCGAGGATGATGCGTCGGGCTCATCGGCGCGCGACGAGACTGTGACCCATCCCGAAGGAGCCAATGCAATCAGCAGGAAAGCGCAAAGCCGGGCAGCAGATGGAATAGAGGACATCACGCGAGCCACTCCCCGGACTGGGCGGCAACGCCGGACGGGTCCATGGCGGTCGCATTCCTCCCTGCTGCATCCATCCTCATCGCGATGTCGAATCCCTCTGGCCGTATCCGCTGATCATAGTAGAAAGACTGAGGGCTCGGCGAACGTCATCCTAACCGATTCATCACGTCCGGGAACCGATGCGTATATGCGGATGCCGAAGCGGCCGAGATGAGGTGCAGGAATCTTCGATGTGTAAGAACTTCAATAGTTAGCTCGCCCCGGTTATACCGGGTTGTGGCAACTTGCGCGTCCAGTTGAGCAAACTCTGTTGTGATGAATCACCCGTCATGAGCAACTCGTCTCCATTCATTCACTCGGATCGGAGCACAATTGAAGGTTCGATTCCAGTAGCCCGCCAGCAACTCGTCAATGTGGCCACAATGTAAAGCAGGATCGAAAGGAAGGCGGCCTCGACGGCCAGGTTCGCAGAGAAAACGAAGGGTTGTCCTGAGCGCGCATCGATTGATCGAAGGAGCGGCCATCCCAGGGCTATGCCAAGTGCAGAGCCTATAACTGGCCCCGTAAAACTCTCGGCAAAGTGCTGTGCAAGCACGTCCGTGGTGGTGGCGCCCAACGCGCGACATGTGCCGATCTCGCGGCGGCGGTTCCCGATCCCGAGCCAGGCGAGTCCGAAGATGCCCACCGCCGCGATCATCAGCAGGGTCGCGGCAATGGCGCGGACAAGAAACGTGAGGCGCTTGAACTCGGCAAGCTGCGTTTCCAGCAGCGACTTCTGGTTCTGAACCGCAAAGTCCGGACCATTGACGGACAGCGCTCTGTGCCGCTGTTGAAGCAGACTGGCGATGTCTTCGGAACGCGCCTCGAGATATTTCCACGAGTCGATCTCGAACAGCAATGAATCGTAATAATTGCGATTGAGCAAACTCACCGTCGCCGTCTTGAGCGGAATATAGATTTGCCCGTCTTCGTTCGCCGCATCGATACCCTGTCCGCGCTCCTGCAAAACGCCGGCTACCGTGAACGGAACGCTGCCGATGCGAATGCGGCGCCCCACCGGATCACTCGCACCAAAGAGATCGCGCGCCGCCGTGGCTCCGATGAGAGCGATGTGGCTTGCCCGCCTCTCCTCCACAGCATCGAACAGATCGCCACGGTTCGCCGTCCAGTTACGGAGCGAGAAGTAAGCCGGTAAGCAGCCCACGATCGTCGCACTTTTTGTCAGATCACCGGCGCGGACTCGAAATACAGAAGATGCAGTGGGCGATGACGCCGTGATGTTGAAAACCTCCTGCATAATGGCGCGATAATCCGGGTCCCGCAAAGTCGTAACTATGCTTCCGGTTCGCGCGCGCCCTCCTACGGCCCGGCTTTGCTGTGGCGTGACGATCACCAGATTGGTTCCCATACGCCGGAATTGATCGAAGATCTTTTCGCGTCCCGCAGCAACGTAGCTCGTGCAGACCACCACGCCACCAGTCCCAGCCGTGGCAGCCAGAATAGCCAGCACGGCCTGCAGCCGCGACCGGCGAAAATTCCGTATCCCGACCCTGAGATCGTGCCCTAAACGCGTCCAGGTCATGTCAAGAGCGTAGGGCTTCCACCGGATTCAGCCGTGAGGCCCTCCATGCCGGATAGATACCCGCAGCCAGGCCCACTCCGATCGAAATGGCGCACAATGCCGCCAGCATCCGCGCATCCGTGACAACCGGCAGATGCTGCCATCGAGACATCAACTGGATGAAGAGGGTTCCGATTGCAAGGCCGGTGATTCCGCCCACGAAGGAAAGCGCTGTGGCCTCGAACAGAAACTGAAACAGAACCGCCTGACGGCCTGCACCGACAGCTCGGCGCATCCCGATTTCGCGGCGTCTTTCCGATACGCCAATCAGCGTCAATGTCAGAATCACAACTCCGCCAATCGCGGTGGCCAGAATGGAAAGCACAAGCAATAGCCGCTGCAGGGTACTCCCCAGCGCGGTCACCTGGGCCGTAATAGCCGCGGGGCTGGTCAAGTTGAAATCATCCAGGGCATCCTTAGGTAGATGATGGCGACTCCGCAGCAGGACATGAATCTGGTCGACTGCAGCATCGGGGCGCGACGCATCATTGATCTGCACGATCATCATCGTAAGGAAACCCCGGTTGAACAGGCGCTTGGAAGCCGTATTCAGAGGAATCAGCACCAGGTTGTCGAGGCTGCCTCCCCCTGGCCCGGCGCCCCGTGCGACAAGAACGCCCGTGATAACAAACGGAACATCTCCGATGCGCAGCATTTTTCCCAGCGGGTCCTCAGCGGGAAACAGTTCCTTCCGTGCATCGGCGCCGAGAACCGCAACGCGGGCCATCGAGCGGTTGTCCTCGTTTGTAATGAACGTGCCTTCGGCTACATCGTCGCCGCGTATCTCGATCCAGTTCGGTGAAACGCCGAAGATCGCGGGAGTTCGCGTGCGGTCGCGATACGTAACATCGATATCGAATGCGTCCTGCAACTCTGCCACGCGGTGAACTATCGGCAATTGCGAAACCGCGTCAGCATCCTCGAACTTCAATGTAGGCGCCGCATTGCTCAATGACATCATCCCGCGATTTTTTGCCGATCCGGGCCGCACAATTACCGTGTCGGAGGTTCCCAGCATATTGCGGACCCGCTTCATAGCCTCACGCCGCGTGCTCTCGCCCAGGGACAAGAGCGTCGTCAGCGCGGCGATGCCCACAGTTATCCCCGCCATCATTAACAGGGTGCGAGTTGGGTTGCGCTGCAACGTTCGGCTAACCGAGCCGATTAGAGATGCGAGGTGCATACCGCGACTCCCCTTCGTGAACCACGCCTTCGTGAATCGATAGTGTTCGCTCGCCCAGCGATGCGACCGCGGGATCGTGCGTGACGACAATGATCGTCCTTCCCTCGCCATGAAGCTCAAGAAGGAGGTTCATGATCGCTTTCCCCGACACCTCGTCCAGATTGCCGGTGGGCTCGTCGGCGAGAATCAGTGCCGGGTCGTTGATCAGCGCCCTTGCAATGGCAACCCGTTGCTGCTCTCCCCCGGAGAGCTCCGACGCAAAATGATGCCTTCGATGGCCCAGACCCACGCGCTCCAGGACCGACTCCGCACGCCTGCGGCTGACTCTCCGGTCTGAATAGATCATGGGCAATTCGACATTCTCGACAGCTGTGGTCCGCGGCAGCAAATTGAATGATTGAAATACGAACCCGATCTTCTGCGAGCGGATGCGCGATAGTTCGCGGTCGCTCTTCCCAGACACCGGTACGCCGTCCAGGGTGTAGGAGCCGCTGCTGGGCGAATCGAGGCACCCCACCAAGTTGAGCAGCGTGGACTTGCCCGAACCCGACACTCCTCGAATCATGACGAGCTCTCCTGCCGCGATTTCGAAGGTCGCGTCCCGCAACGCGACCACAGGCCCACCGCCACGTGCGTACGTCTTCGATAAGCCGCGAACTTCAATCATTTCTGCGCCCCTCCGCTCACCTGAAGTACGGCTGTATTCGGATCGAGTCCCGAAAGAATCTCCACGGTTCCCCCATTACGCGCGCCAACGGTGACCGCCCGTCGCGCAGGTTGGCCGGATGTCGACCGGATCGAAACAAACGTTCCCTCAGCATCTTTTTGCAGGCACTCTGAAGGAATACTCAGCGCCTTTCTTTCGGAGGTCGATATATTCACATTCGCCGTCATGTCCGGCCTGAGCTTGACCACATCCGCTTTGCGAATTGCAATCGTCACTTCGTAATTCACCACGCCGGAGAGAATCGTGGCGACGGGGGATACGCGCAACACTGTCCCAGTGAATTCCCGATCCGGCCAGGTCTCCGTTGTGAATGCGGCGGCTTCGCCCGCATGGACGTTCCCGATGTCGGCTTCGTCTACCAGTGCGACTAATTCGAGGGCGTCTCTCTGGATGATGGTGACGAACGTCGGCGTCGCAAACGAGGCGGCAACCGTCTCGCCCTGCTGGGTCGAAACCGATGCGACGATTCCGCGGATCGGGGCCCTGATCGTGACATAAGCCAGATCGACACTGGCATCTTCGACACCGCTTTTTGCAACCTCAACCGAGGCGGTTGCGGCATCGAGTGAAGCCTTGCTGTCCTGGAATTGCTGCTTCGAGATCACGCCTGCCGCGTAGAGTCGCTCAGACCGCCCCTCATCCACAGCTGCTTTGCTCATCGCCACCCGCGACTGCGCCAGTTGCGCACGCGCCTGCTGCAGCTTCGCTTCGATCGATCGCGAATCGATCTCCGCAATCACCTCGCCCTGCCGGACCGGAGAGCCGACGGTGACGAAGAGCCGGCGCACAATGCCCGAAAGCTGTGCGCCCACCCGAACTTCGGCTCCGGTTTTGATCCGTACCGTTCCCGTCGCGTTCACCTGTGTCTTCATCCTTCGCATTTCCGGCATGATCCAACGAACTTCCCCTGCAGCAGATTCCGCCTTTCGCTGCAGCTGAACGAATCGCCATCCCAGCACGCCGGCAATGGCGCATGCCGCCACTCCTACGATGAGGATCCATTTGCCCGGCCGGCCCCGTTCGCGTTTAGGTTCGTCGATCATCGATTACTGGTCCCGCGCGAATACCATCACCATGGGATCCTGCCCCTTCCGCGACGACTCGACATACATCACCTTGCCATCCGAAGAGAGATAGCGCGTCTCTACGCGCTTGACCGTCGTCCCGGCGATCGATCCCGGGCTTTCCCATTCGGTGACCAGCCGCGACTCGTCCCAGCGGCTTCGCGTCGTGGCCGTGCCGCCCATGATAGGTGTGTTGCTTACGGGCTTTCCGGTCAAGTCGTACACCGTATGCTGCGTGTCTTTTTGCCCGTTGAAATCGGAAGCGTCATCCACCGTCAGTTCCGCCGCGGACTGCACGACAGTCGTATGGATCTTCATTCCCGCCATCATGCCAACGTTCCGGCTCTGTGCGGGATTGAACGTCCACTGCCCAGCAAATTGCGGCGTGGTCGCGCCGGTTGCTGCCAGCAAAGCGGCGCCCAGCATTAAATGTGCGATCTGGCTCCCCACCATGAATCCTCCCTCGCCGGAATCGCGAAGATCCGGCAGGATCAGTGTCGAGCCTGTAGCGCACTATAGAGTCAAGAGGGAATTTTGCAGGATTTCGATTCGGAACGGATTTGGACCGGTGCGGCGGGGCACCGGGGCGCGCCACTGCCCGAGAGGGCGCGAATCACCGTCTGCATATCGGAACGCATTCTGGACAGCGATTCCATCTTCTCGTCAATCGAGGCAACACGCTCTTCCGCGATGGTAAGAATCTCGCGTACTGCGTTGATGCTCATCGATGCACCGTAGTCCGGAGATGAGCCCACTCGATGCAGCCGGATCAATTGCTTTATCTCGCGCAACGTGAATCCCAGTCCCTGGCAAACCCGGATGAATCGGACCCGCTCGAGGTCCTGCGGCTCGTAGCGCCGATAACCGCCGGGTGTGCGTGCGGGCTTGCGCAGCAATCCTTCGCGCTCGTAAAAGCGAACTGTTTGCACATTTACTTCCGCCTGCGCGGCCATTTCTCCGATTCTCATGGCGTATTGGACTCGTCCAGGATCCCGCGGTGCGATCCGTATTCATGACTCTATCGCATCCTTCCGCGGGATTTGGACGTGCCTCCTACTCAATGGTCTTTGGTCCGGTCAGTTTACGGGCGCGCTCATTGGTTCATGGGCGATCCCGTCCGAGCTGTCTCACATCGATCCGGCGACCAGCCGGATGCTCACAATCTGATGCGGCCGAACGCTGATTGTGAAGCTATGCGGGCTGTCCGGTACGATCTCCCTCTGATCGCGTTCGACTGCATCTGTGGAAGAGATTCTTCGTATCGACAACAACGGCACACTGACGTGGACGACGCGCGACTGGCCGCCAAGATCGATGAAACGCAATATCGTTCCGTTGCCGTCTTCTGCCGGCTTCCAGGTGTCGACCAGGAGATCGGGATCGTTGACGGAGAGAAAGCTGTCCTGATTTCCATTGAGAGAGCGAGGCAGGTCGAGGGCTTTATCCTGCGAACGGATCTGATCCTCTTCCATCGGCGTCACTTCCGCCCACGCCATGCGGCTGAGCGCGGGCGCGTCTGTCTGGGCTGCGCTGGTGATGACGTACCGGAAGCGGAAGTGTCCGCCCTGCGCGGCGCGGTAGTTGGTATGCCAGTAGTTGTTCATCACGTAGGAAAAGATGTTTCCGGGTCGCTGGCCGAATTCGGTCGGCCATTCGCCGCGATTGATATCGCCGAGAGTGACAAGCGATGCATCGAGAGGCATTACTGTTGCGGACATGCCGTCCTGCTGGACTGAAACCCAATGCTGAATTGAGAACCACTCATGTCCCGCACCCGGATACATGTCCCTGGCTGGATCGACCACTCCGTTCTGTATCTCGTACTGAAACTGGGGATGAGTCATTGCAAAGGGAAAAGCGAAGTACACCGCTTCTTTCTTCAGTTCAGGCCTTTTCTCGACATCCTCCATGAGTTCGATCTTCTTCTCCCCTTCGAACACGCGGATTTCGGTGCGAATTTCCGGGGTGTTCACTGCCGACGATTCAAGTTGTGCGCGCCACCCCCACGGAGTTCGCTGAACCGAGATAAGTTTTCCGTCCCCCGCCGGATGCGGATGCAGCTCCGGTTTTGGAGAAACCGCACGATATTGCAGGATACTGTTTGGCTCCTCATCGCCCCCGCTGACATAGACATATTGACCGAAGCGCCAGGAGCTCTTGGTATCCACCAGCTCCTTGTTCAGCTGCTTGTCGTAGATGCTGCGGATGCTGCCTGAAGCCGGATCGAGCTCCACGCGATAGAAGGGGCTCTCGATGGTGGTCGATGGCGTCTCCCGGGGAGCGGGTGCGGGCGAATGGGCTGTCCTCAGCGTGTAGACTTTGTACCCTATGGCAGGGACATCGGTTGCGCGGAACTCGACTCTGCGAAAGTTCGGGCCCTCATGAAGCACTACGTACGGGATGGTTTCTTTGGTGGTGCGATCGGCGATCTCCATGTCTTTGTCGAGATCAATCGCAACTTCGCCATCGCGTTTCCAACCCAGGGGATTGAAAACGATGAGGCTGTCCACGCCGGTGGCAATGGAGTCAGCCAGGGCTGCCATACTACTGCGGAGAATGTCGTCACGCTGGTCAGCGGCCGTCGTTGCGCGCGAATCCTTCACTCGAAGTTGCGCAAGGGCTTCGTCGCTGTCAGGATCGGAGACGCTGTTCCAGGATGTCCAGGTGTGCTCGTCGAACAGGACCATGTTGGCCCACATGGAATTCAGCTCATCGCGGTTGACGGCGAGACGCGGATCAACCAGCGTACTGATGGTGGCCAGTTTCTCGGCCGAGGGCGCGCGGCTCTCGTTCTCCCTCTCGATGGCTGCGTAGAGCGAGTCTGAGCCGATTCCGTCCTCCCAGTAAGGGCCCCCATCGCCGCGGACCGTGGGGATCGCATCACCAAACTGCCCCGCGATGGTGGCAAGCGCATCGTGAAAGCCGGAGTACTCGATATGCGGATATCCATACAACGCATTCCACTGGTCCGCCAGCTCAGCCTGCTGTGGAAACAGATCGGTGTTTTCAACTTGCGTGCCGAATATGATGGCTGCATTGGCGCGATAACTGGGACGCCCATACATCTGCAGGAAAAGAGGCAGGACCTCCTCGCCCGTTTGCGTGAATGGGGGCAGACCAAACAGGAACTGCATCTGCATATAATGTCGCGAATACCACATCAGCACCTTGCCGCCGTCGGGACCCTCCCACCAATACGGAGTGTTTTCGTTCAAGTGGCCCTGAAGCAGGACGGGAGCGCGATCATTGTTGCTGCCGGCGAAAAAGAATGGAACGTTGGCGGCCGCCAGGATCGAGGCATACGACCATGTGTAGGAGGGCACATCGGTGATGTTGGCGTAATTGAGCGGTGTGCCATAGGAACGGCTGAAGCCGGCGCTGGGATAGAGCGAACGGATGAGAGTTTCCGCGGTTGGAAATCCGGTAAGAACATTGCTGGATTGTGCAGGAAGATAGATCTTCTGCTCCTTGATGGCCCGGATGACTCGCTCTTTTCCTTCTGGCGTGCGCGATGCCAGATACTGATCCAGATTCCACGCGCCGTCGGTGCTGAATCGGAACGAGGGGTGCTTCGCGGTCAGATCAATGGCCTCATCGAGAATGCGGCTCTGGATCGCGGAGACTTTCGCCTGGTAATCGGTGTAGCCCACGTCGAGATGCACGTGAGGCACCAGAAAGAGGGTCCATTTCTTTTGCGGCTGGACGGTCTCCTGAACGCGCGTCGAGCGGCCATTTACATTTACGGTCACCAGGGCATGCGTATCGGCAGCGAACTCAGGAACGTTGAAGCTGATACGCTCCTCGCCAAAGTCCTGGTCGCCGTGCATTGGGTTGGTAAACGTGCGGCCTGCCATTGCAAGCTGCACGTGCCCCGAACGGGGACGCTGGCCATAACGCACGAAGACGTCGATTCGCTCGTCGGTTGAGTCGCCCCGTTTCTGAAAGAAGATGGTGGGCTCCGCGTGTGCACCGACCGCCGGAGGCAAGGCTTCAATCTGTTGCAATTCGATCGCGTCGTAATTGAACCCCGCATCCGGGACACCCTTGTCGCTGACGGAGACAGCCTGTAGAGAGATGCTGTTTTTGCCGGTCTTTAGCCATGATCCTGGGAAGTCGGCCTCGATCTCGGCACGCGAATAGGCCGGATAGAAAGCGGCCACCACGTCGCCCATGTTGTAGTCCAGTTTGGGGTGAAGATAAAACCTGCCGGCGCGCGCGTTGATTCCCACGCGCAGAGCCGGAACGCTGGAGCGCTCAATCAGCAATGAAACCTTAAGCCGGTAGGCGGGTCCGGGTCTGCCTGTGATTGAGAAGTTGATCTCGCGCGGCGCGGAAGCGGCATCCGCGGGCTTCCCTGCCACGGCGACGGGCGCGAAAGCATACCAGGCGGTGCGCGCCTCATCCTGACCTGCCACGAAAGTGATGGCCTGGTGCGGATCTCGGTCAGAAAACTCGCCGGATGAGCCGTCAAACACGCCGACACGCCAGACGGTCTTTGCCGGGGGGTCGGCCAGGGACGAAAAGGATGACATCAACGCGAAAGCAAGTGCAGAGACTTTCAGCCACATAATCACTCCAGGCAAAATGGCGGACGACCGCTTCTGAAATAGGAACTTCGTGGTGTTTGCGCCGCTCGGCGGATTCAGTCACGATTGTTGCGAGCCTTCCTCCGTCCGCAGCCACAGGTGGGAGATCTGCTCGAGAGTGCGGCCCTTGGTCTCTGGAACCAGGGTACCGACCAGAATGACGGTCAACAGCGCGCCCGCGCAGAATATCCAGAAGGTGACGGCCGGACCGACGGACTGCATCAGCACCGGGAAACTCTGGCTTCCGAGAAACCCGACGATCCAAAGAAAAGTTGTCGCCAACGACATGGCGCGCCCGCGCACACGCGTCGGATAAAACTCCGAGATGAGCACCCAGCACGCGATGCCGTTGCCAACGGCGTGGCCGGCAACGAAACTCATCACGAAGACCAGGATGGCGATGCTGCTGCCGTGCACATGGTACAGCCATCCAACCGAGAACAAGGCAAACCATTGCACGGCTGTGCCTGCCAGGATGATGGCGCGGCGGCCCGCTGTATCCACGAGCCAAAGGCCAACGAAGGTAAATATAAGGTTGATGACGCTCACCAGAACGGTCTGAAAAAACGAGTCCCCGCGCGCTGTGCCGGCGGCACGGAATATTTCGGGCAGGAAAGCAAAGATGGGCGTGATGCCGCTGATCTGCTGCAGGCCGGCCAGCATGATACCAAGCAGTAGCGGACGGCGGTAAGTCGTGAAGAGTTCAGTGAAGCGGCCCTCTTCCTCCTGGAGAGACGCGCGGATGCTGCGCGCTTCGGATTCAACCTGGTCGGGGTCGTCCACCCTGGAAAGAATATCTAACGCCTGATCATTGCGTCCCATCTTGAAAAGCCAGCGGGGGCTCTCGACGGCCGGTAGGATCATTGCACCGAACAGTGCGGCAGGCACAAGGCCCACCAGGAACATGAGCCGCCATCCGACGGACTCATTCCAAGCCTCATCGCCCAAGCGCTGAATCAGGAAATTGCTGAACACCGCGGCCAGGATGCCCAGCACAATGCCAGCCTGGTAGAGAGTCACCAGCCGGCCGCGCAGCCGGGCCGGCGCAATCTCGGCAATGTACATCGGCGCAAGGATGGAGGCCGCCCCGATTCCCAGTCCCCCGACCACGCGCCAGCAGACGAATTGGGGAAGACTATGGGCGATCCAGGCCCCCACAGAAGAAGTTGCAAAACACGCCGTACAGATGAAGAGGCTCTTCTTATGGCCGATACGATCGACCACCATCCCAATCGTGGAGGAGCCCACAATGCATCCGGCCAAAGCGCAACTGGCCGCCCAGCCAGTGCCGATCACCCCTAATTCGAAATGACGCGACAGGAAGCGGATGGCGCCGCTGATCACAATGTTGTCGAACCCGAAGAGAAACCCTCCGAGAATAGAGACGATTGCGGAGACGAGAAGATCCCAGCGGAAATGCCCGCTGTGCCCAGCGGAAACAGGGACCTCGATCGGTGTGTTTCGGTTCACTGGACCCTCGGAGTGTCGTCCGCATGGTGGTGTGAGTATGTCATCCGCGAGCTCCGCCATCCGCGAAGAACGGTTCACCCGGACGCGCATACTTGCGCGCGGCGTCGGGGTTGAATTCGACGCCGAGACCCGGGCCTTCAGGAACGATGATGTGACCGTCAACGATTAGGGGCCCTGGTGCCTCCTCGACAAGATCATTCCAGAACGGCACTTCACTGGCATGAAATTCAAGCGCCAGAAAATTCGGAATGGACGCGCAGAAATGCACGGCGGCGAGCGTGCCAATCGGGCTGCTGATATTGTGCGGCGCCACCGGTACGGTGAAGCTGTCGGCATACTCGGCGATCCGGCGCGCCTCGTTTAATCCACCGACCTTCTGCAGATCGGGCGAAACCACGCTCAGGCATTGTTCCTCGAGAAGTGGCCGGAATCCCTCGAAAAGGTATAGGTTTTCGCCCGTGGCAATCGGCGTGGAAGAGGACAGACGCAGTTCTCGGAATTCCTTTCCGGCCCAGGGAGGCAGTGGGTCTTCGAGCCACATCAAGCGGAAGGTCTCGCACTCCTTCGCCAGGATGCGGGCGTCCTTAAGACTGAAGCGCCAGTGGCAATCGATGGCCAGGTCGACCTCGGGTCCCGCGCCCTCGCGGGCTCCGGCGATAAGACTCAGCATGTAATCGATCTCCTGGCCGGAGAGGCAACGGTTGTAGAGGTCCCTGGCATACGGGTTGGGCACGTCCACATCGAATTTCAATGCCGTAAAACCGGCGGCTGCCATCTGCCGCGCGCGCCGGCAGTACATTTCCGGAGTAAAGAGGATCTTATCGGAGCTTTCTTCAAAGTAGTTCGCCGGCTGGGCGGACGCAGCCCTCGGCTCCCACGCTGCGGTCCGCGAACGCATCAGGCAGTCCAGGCTCTCCAGGCCCTCACCCGCGTGGCAATCGGCGTACATCCGGACCTTCGAGCGGAACTTACCGCCCATCATCTGGTAGAGGGGGACACCCGCCGCTTTGGCGCTCACGTCCCAGAGTGCCGTTTCGATGCCCGTAATCGCGTTGTAAACGATGCCGGCAACCGAACCTGCTCCCGAGGCCGCCATTTGCATTTTG
>DASXXV010000315.1:0-34414 GCA_036502905.1 Occallatibacter sp.
GCCACGAGATCCACGCGCTCAACAAAGAGATGATTGCTGCCGGCGTCCGGAAATTCGCTTGCGGCCTTGGGTCCGCGAAGTCGCTGCGAGCGCAGACCGATGGCGGAGTCCTCATCACCGACGGGCCGTACCTTGAGACCAAGGAACACATCGGCGGTCTTTGGATATTGGAGTGCGCTGACATGGACGAGGCGGTGGCATGGGCGCGCAAAGGCGTCGCCGCCACTCGGGGGCAGGTCGAGGTGCGGGAGATTTTCTTTGTGCCGGCGCCCGAATAGGACTGAGCGGTACGGCAGCAGAGAACTGGTGCTGCCGTACTGGTCGGACGGAACGGAAAATCTTCCGGCATCGCCGGCGCATGTACATCATCAGCGTGTTCGCCTGACGACTAAGATGGAGTCAGGCGAACATGAGCAACGTCCACCGTACGATCGAGGCGGTCTGGAAGGTCGAGTCTACGCGGTTCATCGCCGCGATTGCCCGCGTCACCCGCGACATCGGCATTGCAGAGGAACTCGCCCAGGACGCTCTGGTTGCTGCGCTTGAGGTGTGGCCCGGGGAAGGTATCCCTGAAAATCCTGCTGCATGGCTGATGAAGGCGGCGAAGCGGCGCGCACTCGATTCTTTGCGCCGCGGTCGCATGCTGGTACAGAAGCACGGAGAAATTGCGCGGGAGCTTGAATTGCAACAGCAGCAGCTCGGGGATGCGATGGATCAAGCCCTGGACCAGGTTGTCGACGATGACGTGCTCCGGCTTATCTTTACCGCGTGTCATCCGGTGCTGGCGGTGGAAGGACGCGTCGCGCTTACCTTGCGTTTGATTGGCGCCCTGACTACCGCGGAGATCGCCCGCGCCTTTCTTGTGCCCGAGAAAACGATGGGACAGCGGATCTTTCGCGCCAAGAAGACTCTCGCGGAAGCGCAGGTTCCCTTTGAGACGCCGCGCGGGGAGGAGTTGCACCGCAGGGTGAAATCAGTGCTCTCTGTGGTCTACCTGATCTTCAATGAGGGGTATACCGCGACCTCGGGAGAGGAGTGGATGCGGGCTGCACTCTGCGAAGAGGCGCTGCGGCTCGGACGCATGCTGGCGCAACTCCTCCCCGGCCAATCTGAAGTCCATGCACTACTGGCTCTGATGGAACTTAATGCGTCACGCACTGCGGCTCGCCGGGGAAGCACCGGTGAGGCGGTGTTGCTGCCGGATCAGGATCGCTCTTTGTGGGACGAGGCGCAGATTCAGCGCGGAATGACCTCGCTCCAACATGCGCAAAGGTTAGGCGGTGAGTTCAAATACTATGCTTTGCAGGCAGCTATTGCTGCCTGTCACATGCGAGCCCGCCACGCCAAAGATACTGACTGGGAACGGATCGTTCTTCTCTACGACGCTCTGATGGAAACCACGCCATCTCCCATCGTGTCACTGAATCGAGCAGTCGCTGTGAGTGTGGCGCAAGGGCCGGCCGCTGGGCTTGATGCAGTCGATGCCATAGCCGCGCTAGCCGGTGACTCTGCGCTGGCTGGCTATCATCTGCTTCACAGTGTTCGCGGAGACCTGCTGATGAAAATGGGCAGGTTCCCTGAGGCGCGTGAAGAAATCCAGCGCGCCATTGCCATGACGCAAAACCTGCGGGAACAGGAATTGCTGACGCAGAGACTGAGGCAGATAGAGAAAGCCGCCCCGTCAACTTAGCTGCGGTTCAGTCCTGCGAAACGCGCTCGATTTACGCATCCCCGGCCGGCTCGCAGACTCTTTACCAGCGCATTCATCGCCGACCCACTTAACGGATGACGCTATCCGGTGGGCATCGTTTCCCACCTTTGCCGTTCATCACAAAGCGATTGACAGAATGCGGGCGTCCCGGGACACTGGCATAGTCAAGCTATGGCAGCACCCCGGGAGCCTCGATGGCCGCTATTCTACGACGCAAACCCGATCCCGCCGGCAATCGCGACGAGATTCCGCCCGGCACTCTGTACCTGCTGATTCTCAAGTCGCTCGCGGTAGGTGGCCGGCTGCACGGCTACGAGATTGCGGAGTTCATCGAGAGCTGCTCCGACGAGGTGCTGCAGGTGGAAGAGGGCTCGCTCTACCCGGCCCTGCAGCGCATGCTGATCAAGGGCTGGGTGAAAGGGGAGTGGGGTGTGACCGCGGGCAATCGCCGCGCGCGCTACTACACGCTCACGCCCGATGGCAAAAAGCAGCTCGGGGTGGAATTGTCGCAATTCGAGCGGGTGATGGGCGCCATCTTCCGCGTGATCCAGACGGCGTGAGGAAAGCTCACGCTGTGTGAGGAAGCCATGAGCCTGGCGGGTGAAGTCAAGCGGCGGCTGCAAATGTTGATTCGTCGCGATCGGTTTCAGCGCGAGCTCGAAGAGGAGATGCGCCTGCACCTCGACCTGCGCCGGGATCAGCAGATCGCCTCCGGAGCGGCGCCCGAGGACGCCGGCCGGGCGGCGCACCGCAGATTCGGCAACATTACCCGCATCAAGGAGCGGAGTCACATGGCGTGGGGTTGGAACTGGCTGGAAACCTTTCTGCAGGACGCCGGGTATGGTGTGCGCTCCATGTTGCGCACCCCGGCAATCACCTTCGTTGCTCTCCTTTCGCTGGCGCTGGGCATCGGCGCCAACACGGTCATCTTCAGCTTCCTCGATGCGATGATGCTGCGGTCTCTGCCGGTGCGCGATCCGCAAAGGCTTGTCAAGCTCGGCAACGAAGACTGGAACGGCATCACCGACAGCTTCGCTTCTGCCGAACTCTACTCCTACCCGTTTTACCGCCAGTTCAAGCGCGAGAACTCGGTCTTCTCCGAGACGGCGGCGATCCTCAGCATGCTGAACCCCGTGCACGGTTTTGTGGATGAAAGTAAGGATCCCGAGGTGATCAATGTGCAGACAGTTTCGGGGACGTACTTCCAAACCCTCGGAGTCGGCGCGCAACTCGGCCGCACACTCAATGAGGCTGATGACGCGAGCAAAGGCGATCATCCCGTCGCGGTCATCAGCAACGCCTTCTGGAAAAGCCGGTTTGCCGGTAATCCCGCAGTCGTGGGACATAAGCTGAAACTGGGCGATACCGCTTTCGACATCGTCGGCGTCGCGCCGCCCGAGTTCTTCGGCACCAAGGTTGGCGAAGCGCCCGACGCGTGGGCGCCGCTCTCGATGAGCGAGGCCATTCCTCCCGGCTGGGGTAGTTACGACAAGAACTTTTCCGAATCGCTCTATATTCTGGGCCGGCTCAAGCCGGGGGTCAGCATGGAGCAGGCCGCGGCTAACGTCAATGTTCTCTTCCGCCAGATTCTGCTCAGTTTTCCCGACGCCAAGCTCACCCAGGAAAACCTCGCTCGTCTGAACCGGACCCAGGTGCCGCTGGAAAGCTTGGAGCGGGGCATCTCCGATCTGCGGCGCGCCTACTCGCAGCCGTTACAAGTCCTGATGGTGATTGTGGCCCTGGTGCTCCTGATTGCGTGCGCCAACATCGCCAACCTGCTCCTGGCTCGCTCCACGGCGCGGGCTCGCGAACTGGCAGTCCGCCAGGCGCTGGGGGCGGGCAGGGCGCGGATCGTTCGCCAGCTGCTGACCGAAAGCCTCTTGCTTGCGCTTGCGGGCGGCGCGCTGGGCATCGCCTTTGCGGTTGCGGCCACCCGCATTCTCCTCAACATGATTTCGCAAGGATCGGACATCATTCCGCTGGACGTCTCGCTGAATTTCCGCCTGCTTGCGTTTACGTGCGCGGTGACGGTGTGCACCGCCCTCCTGTTCGGAACGCTGCCGAGTATTCGCGGCACGCGCCTGCAATTGACGGACTCTCTCAAGAGCGGCAGCGCCGGATCCCGGGGGACATCGCGAACCCTCATGGCCAAGATCCTGGTCGCCTCGCAGGTAGCGCTCTCCCTGGTGCTGATCACCGGCGCATGTCTTTTCCTGCGCACGCTTATCAACCTGAACCGCGCCGGCACCGGCTTCAACAAGCAAAACGTCCTGCGCCTCAATATCGATTCGACCCTGACCGGCTTCAAGGATGATGATCCCCGCCTCAGGATGCTCTACAAGGAAATCGAAGCCCGTGTGAGCGTTCTTCCCGGCGTGGAGGCCGCCAGCTTCTCGGCATTCACCTTTAACCAGGGAAGCTGGAACTCAATGATCACGGTTACAGGAATGCCCATCGACCGCCACGTCAACGTGAAACATAACGTCATCGGCGACGCGTACTTCAGGGTGATGCAGATTCCGCTCCTCGCCGGGCGCACATTCGGCCAGCAGGACACAAGCACCTCGCAGCACGTCGCCATCATCAGCGAACACATGGCGCACAACCTGTTTCCTTCCGGCTCGCCCATCGGCCGTACCTATTTCATCGGCTCGCCAGATGCTCCCGAACCGCCGCGCCAGGTTCAGGTCATCGGCATTGCTCGCGATGTCAAATTCGCTGATCTCCAGGAACCGATGGCCTACATCGATTACCTGCCCTACACGCAGCGCGAGTGGGGCTTTGGCGATTTCGACGTTCGCTACACGGGCGACTTCGGCGCGATATCCAGCCAGGTCCAGCAGACCATTCGCAGCATCGACCGCAGGTTGCCAATCTCCCACGTGACCACGCTGGATGAAGAGGTGGCGCGCTCTTTCGGGAACCAGGCCATCATCGCGAAACTTTCCGCGTTTTTCGGCCTGGTGGCGGTGTTCCTGTCCTGCATCGGTTTGTATGGCCTCATGTCGTACCTGGTGGGCCGGCGAACGGGCGAGATCGGAATTCGCATGGCGCTGGGCGCCGGACGGAATCAGGTGGGCTGGCAGGTCATGCGCGAGATCGCCGTGCTGGTGCTGGCGGGGATTGCGGTCGGGCTGCCGGCGACCCTGGCCGGAGCGCGGCTGGTGCGCAACATGCTCTACGGGCTGGGAGGCACCGATCCTTTGAGCCTGGCGGCGGCAGCGGTGGTGCTGGCCATGGCAGGGCTGCTGGCGGGGTACCTGCCGGCGCGCCGGGCAGCGCGGATCAATCCGCTCACCGCGCTCAGATATGAGTGATTCCGGCGAGGCTTTTTCCGGTCTGGCCGGCAGGGACCATCGTGGTCTCCCACCCGCGATAGTAAAAAGGTCGCCAGACCGGGGCACGGAATATCGGGGCGCGGACGCCCTTTATCAACCACCCAGGTGACGGCGCAGCTCGTCGGGGTGATGGGAATGCTCGAAGGCCGTTTCCCGCGAGATGCGTTCGGTCCGCACCAGCTCGGCCAGCGATTGTTCCATGGTCATCATCCCATCCAGGCGGCTGGTCTCGATGTGGGCGCGAATCTGGTGATCCAGGCCCTGGCGAATGAGGTTGCGGATGCCGCTGGAGGCGTACATGATCTCGACCGCGGGATGACGGCCCGCGCCGTTCGACGCCGGCACCAGGCGCTGCGAAATTACCGCCAGCAGGGCCATGGAGAGCTGCTGCCGAATCTGCGACTGGTAGCCGCTGGGGAAGATATCGAGAATGCGCAGCACCGTCTGCGCGGCGTCGTTGGTGTGCAGGGAACTGAAGACCAGGTGGCCGGTTTCCGCAGCCGTAAGCGCCGCAGCCATGGTGTCGGCATCGCGCATCTCCCCGATGAGAATCACGTTGGGAATCTGGCGCATGGCGGCGCGCACAGCCTCGGCGAACGAGGGCGTATCCTGGCCCAGCTCGATCTGCTCGACCACCGAAGTACGGTTGGCGTGCTCGTACTCGATGGGGTCCTCGATGGTGATGATGTGGTCGTGGCGGCGGGTGTTGGCGATCTCGATGAGGGCGGCCAGCGTGGAACTCTTGCCGCACCCCGTGGGACCGGTCAGCAGCACCAGTCCCTGCTTGCGCTCGGCCAATGCGGCCAACCCCGGTGGCAGATGGAGGCTTTCGAGGGTCGGTATCTGTTCGGGAAGAATGCGGATGGCGGCCGCCAGGGTGCCGCGCTGGTAATGGAAGTTGGCGCGAAAACGCCCGACGGAGCGGCGCACAAACGAAAAATCGATGGCCCGCCGGAGTTGCAGCTCCTTCTGCTGCTCCGCGGTCAGGATCGGCAGCAGCATGCCGCGCAGATCGGCGTCGGACAGCACTCGCCCCACGCCCGGCGACAGCGCCCCGTTAACGCGCAGCAATGCCGGTGAGCCGGCCACCAGCAGCAAGTCGGAGGCCCCGCGCTGCACCCCCGCCGACAGCAACTGGTCCAGGAGTTTCGTTTCGTCGTCGGAACGTTCCCGCTTGGCCGAGCGGTTGAGCTCGTCCACCAGGCGGCTCAACTCGCCTTCGTATGCACCCATTCTGGGAGGATAGGGAGTTTTGCCTGGCTCGGCAAATCAAGCCGATCAATAGCCGTTTCAAAAACAAGAGCCCTCCGCGTTCGCGGGTATTCGATACGGAGGGCTCTTGTCGGGGTCGCGCAGGGTGTGTGCGCAACCAAACCTGATTTCTCCTGGCCGGCCGCTGTAAAAAGATGGCGAATCCTGGAGCCATCCTTCGATGGAAACGACTATATGGTCGATGGCGGAACGATTTGTCTGCGAAATGTCATGTGCTTGTAAAGTCTTGTCAATCTGTACGAACGGCGATCCGGCGGTGGCAATCCGCGCATGGGAATGGCATGCGCGGAATCGCATCCATCGGCATGCCTGATCCCACCCCGGCGCAAAGACCCGTCCGCGGGTGCCCCGGAACTCGGCGTTCGGGATCTGCGCACCCGCGGATTTTGTCGGTGATTACATGCCGCCCCACAGCCGGCTGGCTGCCATTTCATAGCCGCGGCGAAAACCCTGTCGGTAATCCCGCGAAACCTCGCGAGGGACGCGCGGGTCGCGGTATTCCTCGCGGTTGAAGACGCTGGGACGGCGGTGATTGCCGAAGTCCTTGCGAGCGCCGTCGACTCCGTCATGGAAGCCGCGCCCCTGCCACGTATTGAAGCGGTCGGGCGGCGCCCAGCGATCCAGGTCGCGGTCGCGCGCATCCCAAGGTTTTCCGCCGGTCAACTGCGAAACCGCCACCTCGTAACCGCGCATGAAGCCTTCACGGTACTCGTCGGCGAGCGGCGGGGGCACGGGCGGGTTGCGGAACTGGGGCTGGTCGTCGGGGTCGGTGTTGCGGTTGTACTCCACGTCGTGCCGGGCTTCTTCCAAACCGTCGCGGTAGCCCCGGCGCTCGGTATCGTTTTCCAGGCCGCGCATGCCAAAGCGATCCCAGTCCTGACCCGTAGGCGGCCCCACCGGCACCGGCGCCGAGTTCCAGAGGTGCGACGCGGCCTGCTCGTACCCGCGGCGGAAAGCGGCCCGGTACACTTCGCTAGCCTCGCGCGGAAGATCGGGATGGCGGTACTCTTCACGGTTGTCGACATCGGGATTGCGGTGATTGCCGTAATCTCGGCGGGCGCCTTCGATGCCGTCGTGGAAGCCGCGGCGCTGGATTTCGTTGAACTCTCCAGGAGGCATCTCCCAGCGTTCCTGGCCGAAAGCGGCCGGTTCGGGCGCCGCGGGGGTGGCCAATGCTTTTCGGGAGCCTGGAAAAGCTGCCATGAGGGCTAAGGCGAATGCAGCTGTCACAAAGCGGTAAGGCGTCATCGTTCGGGCGAACTCCTTTTTTCCAAGAACCCCGAAAATGCTATCAATGTCGCGTGCCTGACGGCGGCAAAATTGTGAACTCTATGCAAAGAATTGAAAAATTGGGTGCCTGATGAGCTGTCGCGGACTGCCATGCACGCGAGTTGCGACGAGGGCCTGCAGGACTTGTGGGCGATCGAGGCTCGTCTCATCCGACTGGCTCGATCGCATTGGAGTGCCGTATCGCACAGCATTGGGGCGCAGGGGTCGGGGTAGACTGCGTTTTGGCCTAAGGAATTTTGAGTGTCCGCCGAGAATCGCCGCGTGCTGGTAATCAACCCGGGATCGACATCCACCAAGTTCGGTGTGTTTTCGCGCGCCGGCGCAGAATGGGTAACTTCGGTGCTTCACGGAGATGCGGAACTGGAGCAGTTCCGCGGCCGGTCCACCCTGGCGCAGGCCGACTATCGCGCGGGACTCATTGGGACTGCTCTCGCCAACACTGGATTCGATGTGCGCGGGTTTGCGGCGGTGGCGGGACGAGGCGGGTTTCTGCCTCCGCTGCCATGCGGAACCTACCTGGTGGATGATGCGATGGTGGAGGAACTTCGGCGTGCGCTGCGGGGCGAGCACGCCAGCAACCTTGGCGCCGTCCTCGCCTTGCGATTTGCGCGCGCTGCGGGTGGGAATGCGTACATCGTAGACCCGGTCACTGCCGATGAATGGCAGCCGTGTGCGCGCATCTCTGGCGCGCCGCTGGTGCCGCGCTGGGCCGTGGGGCATGTCCTCAATACCAAGGCCATCGCGCGCCGCTACGCGCAAGAGCAGGGGCGCGCCTATACCGGGCTGCGGCTCATCGTGATTCATCTGGGCAGCGGCATCACGGTTTCGGCCCACCGCGAAGGCCGCATGATCGACAACAACACCCCCGAGGAGGGGCCGTTCGGACCCGACCGCACGGGCTCGCTTCCGGTGCGGGGACTCGTCAAGGTGGCCTCCAGCGGCCTGTTCACGCAGAAACAGCTCGATCGCAAGGTCTTCGGCGAAGGCGGCCTCTTCGCGTATCTGGGTACGCGCGACCTGAAAGAAGTAGAACGGCGGATCGACGCGGGGGACCGCGTGGGGGCGGCGGTGTACGAAGCCATGATCTACCAGGTGGCGAAGGAGGCCGGCGCCATGGCCGCGGTGCTGCAGGGCAAAGTGGACGCCGTACTGCTTACCGGCGGCATGGCGTTTTCGCAACGCCTGGTCCGCAGGCTGAGAGAGTACATCGAGTGGATCGCTCCCGTAGCGGTATATCCCGGCGAGGATGAACTCCGCGCTCTGGCAGAGGGGGTGTTTCGCGTGCTCGACGGCGAAGAGCGCGCCCGCCGCCTGTGGGAAGAAGGCCGTGAGCCCGAACACGACACCAGTCGTGAGGGCCTGGTGATCGGGCTGGAGTGACGCGTCGCGCGGGCCATTGATCCCTCAGTATTTGTCGGGTGTGACTAGATGTTTTAACAGTCTGTTAACGCCGACCCGGCGCGGATACTATCCGTTGGCGCAATTGTGAACGGAGGGCCGAGCCTTGAGCAGGACCTTGAGCAGAACTCCGGGCAAACGCTGGGTTCCAACTCTTGTCGTTTTTCTTGGTTGTTGTCTCGCCCTGATTCTGGTTGTCGAACGCAGGTACGCGAGGCCGCCGCTGGCGTCTGAGTTGCGCGGCGGGGATTGGCATGAGTTTCAAGGGACCTGGACCGCCGCCGGCAGCCGCAACGCCCTGCAGCTTGGCGGGGATCGGCGCGCCACGATCTCGACCTTCAGCGGATCTCTTGTGCTCGCGGGCCAGTCTCGCCCGGCCGTTGGTTTCCGCTCCGAAGCGATTGTGTTCAACGACAGTGCAACCGGAATGGTGGGCCGCGCGGTTTGGACGGATGAGCACGGCGACCAGGCTTTCAGTGAACTGCGGGGGGAAGGCACCGGCACTCGTAACACGATCACGGGGACATTCGTCGGTGGTACCGGGCGCTACGCCGGTGCAACGGGAACATACGAGTTCTCCTGGCGCTTTCTGATCGAAAACGAAGACGGCGTCGTACAAGGCCAGTCTATCGGCCTCGAAGGGCGGGTCCGGGCGGCTTCGCCACAGGCGGCGTCCATGACGGGAAGGCCGCAATTATGAGCAGTCCAGGTTTGGCAACACCCACGCGTCCGGAACCTGCCCTGAAGGAACGACTCGTGACCGCGGTCAAGCATCTGATCCCGGTCGTGATGGCGACATGCATCTGGTTCTGGCCAGTGCCCCAGGGGCTCACGGCCCAGTCCTGGCACCTGTTCGCCATCTTTATTACCGCCATTCTCTCCGTGTTGCTCGGGCTCTACCCGCTGCTGACTTCCACCATGCTGGCGGCCGGAGTGGTGGTACTGACCAACACGGTCTCCGCGGCCAAGGCGTTCGCGGGTTTCGCGAATACCAGCGTACTGCTGGTAGTGATCGCTTTCCTCGTGGCCCAGGCGGTCGTGAAGTCCGGGCTGGGGCGCCGCATCAGCCTCTTCATGGTGAGCCTGTTTGGCCGTTCGTCGCTGGGACTGGCGTACAGCATCGTACTGACGGACGCCGCGATCGCTCCGGCCTTCCCCAGCAACACCGCCCGCGGTGGAGTGCTCTATCCGATCGTTCTCTCTGTCGCCCAGGGATCAGGCTCCCACCCCGAAGATCCCCAGGGCCGCCGGTTAGGCGGGTATTTGATGTTCTCGGCCATGGCCAGCCTTGCCGTTTCTTCGGCGCTTTGGATGACCGCCACCTCCGCCAATCCCATCGCCATCCAGGTCGCAAAGCAATACGGGGTCGACGTCGGTTTCGGCAAGTGGCTCATCGCTTCGTCTGTGCCGGCGCTCATCATCATCTTGGCATTGCCGTGGGTGCTGGCTCGCTTGTTCCCGCCGGGCGTCGGCGCCACTCCCGAAGCGCCCGCCGCTGCGAAGAAAGCCCTGGCGGAGCTGGGACCGCTCTCCCGCGACGAACGTATCACCGCAGTCGCTTTTGTCCTTATGGTCAGCGGCTGGATCTTTGCGGACAAGCTGCAACTCAATGTAACCAGCATCGCGTTTGCCGGGCTGGGCTTGCTGCTCGTAACCGGTGTGCTCACCGCGCATGACATCGCTGCACAGGGCGACACGCTGGCGACATTCCTCTGGCTTGCTGTCCTGTTTGCACTGAGCGGCGATCTCAATGAAATGGGCTTTATGGGCTATGTCGGCCAGCGGCTGGCCTCCTCCATGGCGGGACTCTCCTGGCCTATGACCTACCTGGTGCTGGTTTTGCTCTACGTCGGCATCCATTACATGTTTGTCAGCCAGTCCGCGCAGGTCCTTGCCCTGTTAGGAGTGTTTCTCGATGTCGGCATTCGCGGCGGAGTTCCACCGACGCTGATGGCGTTCTCACTGTTTTTTGCCAGCAGCTATTTCTCTGTGATCACCCCCCAGGGCGGAAGCCAGAACGTGATTTTTGTGGGCAGCGGATATCTCACGCAGCGCGAACTCTACCGCCTCGGGCTGTTCACGACCCTCTTCTTCGTGGCCGTGTTTTTGACCGTCGGCACTGGATGGATCCTGCTGGTCGCGCGATGAGCAGGTGAGGACCGGATCGCTGGATCCGTCGAACGTCGCGCTGCCGACCAGCGCATCATCAAGCCGCTTTCGGTCAGCTCTTCGAGTTTCCGCCCTTCCGCGCGGGCGACGAAGAACGGCCGCTGGGGACTTCGGCGAGCCGAAAGGACGGGCACCCGGTTTGTTTCCGGCCGGTAACCTCAATTCTGGGACGCGGTCACACTACATTCACTTGAATTCTTCGCGTCGCAGGCCTACCATTCTCGGCAAATCTTCTGCATTCCTTTCCGGGTGTTGATTTCGCCTGCCGCGCCACAGGTCCGTGGCGCGAGCGGCATGTGCGGCTGGTTCGCACTATGTTACTGCTGCCTGTCGTTTCGTTGGAATCGCGGCTCACGTGCTAACCGCCAGTACCGCAGAAGCTCAAGGTTCGGTCCGTAATCGAGTCTCGAACCAGATATGGCAAGGAGTTCGCATGAAATCTGCAATCCGCAACGTGTTGGTCGGTTTTGTGGCCATGGCGATCACCGCCGGGGCCTATGGACAGGAAGACCTGGCGGGATCAAAGGACTATCCGGCAGTCACGCGCATGCCCGGGTATTACATCGCCGAATACCAGGAGACCGCATTTGATTCCTTTACGTTCAAGGTCAAGGAGGGCAACGACTCCAGGGAGCAGGCTGTCGAAGGGCATCGGTACGATTTCCGCTACAACCTGAAGGACGGTGCCACCATGCCCAGCCCGCTGCAAATCCTGCGCAATTATCAGAGCGCCGCCAGGGCGGCCGGCGGACAGGTGATGTTTGGGAGCGAAGACACAACCACGCTGCGCATCGCTCGCACCGGCAAAGAGGCGTGGATCCACGTGGAGACTTCGAACATTCCCAGTGGCATGTTCATCACCATGAATGTCATCGAAAAAGAAGCCATGAAACAGGACGTGGTGATGAACGCCGACGTTATGGCACAAGGCTTGAGCGAAACAGGGCAGGTTGCGATTTACGGGATTTACTTCGACACGGCCAGGTCGGAGTTGAAGCCTGAATCGGATCCGGCGGTGGCAGAGATTGCAAAGCTGATGAACGCGCATTCCGAGTTGAAGGTGTACATCGTTGGCCACACAGACATGGTGGGCGATGCGGCAGCCAACCTGAAATTGTCCCAGGCGCGCGCGCAAAGTGTGGTGACTGCGCTGGTGACAAAGAACGGGATTGCCAGTGCGCGACTGATTCCGTACGGTGCTGGTCCGTATTCGCCGGTAGCCACGAACAAGACCGACGAGGGACGGGGGAAGAACCGGCGGGTGGAACTTGTGGAGATCGCGACGAAGTAGCCGGTTGCCATCGCGCCATGCCGGAAGATGGCGCTGAGCAGGAGTTCCTGATGGAGCCGTGACGGAAGGTCACTTCAAGCTCACGGGCGCAACTCCGGGATCGGCGTTCACATGCGCTTCGATGCCCACCAGGCGCATGCCTTAGCTGTGCGCGTAGGTAACGATGGTGCAGTTGGAGATGTGCACGTCCTGGTATCCGTCGGGATCGATGCCGTCGGCCCACACGGCTTCTTTCTGCGCCGAGTAGATATAGATGCCATCGATGACCAGGCGCTTGCAATCAGAAGCTTGTCTGATTCAATTCCGGCGTTCTCATGCGATGGAAGCGAGCAACTCGCGAATCGGGTTCTCTTGCTGCTCGATCGATTCCAGCAGCTTGAACTGCACGCGGGCGCGCTCCAGGTTGTGTCCTTGCCGGTGCACCTTGAAGTAGGTGTCGCCGGAGAGGTAATCGGTAAGAAACCGGATGCCGATCTCGAATGTGATCAGCTTTCCGGCGATCGCCAGCGACCCCTTCTCCCCGGCGGTGAGAAAGCCGCACGCCGTGCTCATATAGCCTCGGGCCAGAGCCTCGAAGAGCGGAAATTCCATGCCCACTTTGGAGAGGTCCTGCTCGTCTTCCGCCGCGCGACAGGTGGCGGTGCGCACCATATCCCCAAAATCGTAAGCCGCCAGGCCGGGCATTACGGTATCGAGATCGATGACGCAGGTTCCCTCGCCGCTGGCATCGTCGAGCAGGACATTGTTGATCTTGGTGTCGTTGTGAGTGACCCGCTCCGGCAGTCCAGCGCCGACCAGGGCGCCGGCCAGGGACTTGCGCGCCATGGCGAAATCGATCTCCGCCTGCGACTGCGCTACGCGGCCCGCCACGTCTGCCGCGATCGCCTGCTCCAATGCCGCAAACCGCCGGGGAGTGTGGTGAAAATCGGGAATGGTGTCATGGAGCCGCGGGGCAGGGAGGTCGGCCAGCATGCGCTGGAATTCGCCGAACGCCTTGGCGGCCTGAAACGCCTGCTCCGCCGATTCCACGGAATTGTAGGTCGTCGCGCGATCGATAAACACATATGCGCGCCAGTATTTGCCGTCGGAGTCAATGTGCAGCACGCCGCCGGCGCGCGTGGGGATCAGCCGAAGCACGCGGCGGTCGCGGTCCGGATCGCCCTCGACCTGCGCGGCCAGGTGCGCGGTCACCCGTTCGATGTTTTCCATCAGCGTGACCGGATTTTTGAAGATGCGATGATTGATGCGCTGCAGGATGTAGCTCGACTGGGAACCATTGCGACCGAAGAGGGCGCGGTAGGAGTCGTTGATGTGTCCGCTGCCGTACGGTGCGGCGCCGGCGAATTCACCTTCGATGGCAAACGCCCGGGCCGCTGCCGTTACACTCGCATTCCCGTTCAGTTCCACAGCTTTTCCGGATACTTCCCTTTCTTGACCAGCCCGGCAATGCTGTCCACCACGCGCGGGCGATCCTCGCGATAGGTCACGCCAAACCATGCGTCATTGGTGCTCAGAACTTTGACTCGGGCTTGGCCTGATGATACCAGTTCGTTGATGGCGGTGGGAACGTAGTGTTCCGATTTAAGATCGTTGCCGCTGCGCTGGAGGAATGCCTGGAAGCGCTCGCGAAGCAGCGGGAAAATGGACGGCTGGAATCCCCACATGTTCATGGAGACAAGCTCGTTGCCGGTCAGCTGCGTCACCTTGCCGTCAGGATCGGTGTTCCTGGCGCCATTGCCGTCGCGCTCCACCTTGGTCAGTTCGACCACGGATTGCAGATTCCCGTTCTGGTCGGCCTGGCTCACGCCACGTGCCACCGAGCCGAATTCCGAAAGCGTATTGCGCAGCACGAAGCCGACCATGGCGTAATCGGGTGAACCAGAGGTCAGGTGGTCCGCCAGCACCCTGTAGCCGGCCTCCCCGTAGAAGTCGTCAGCGTTGATGACGGCGAAGGGCTCGTGAACGGCGCCCTCCGCCATAAGCACCGCCTGCGTGGTGCCCCACGGTTTTGTGCGGCCCTCGGGTACCTTGAACCCCGCGGGGATCTTGTCGAGTTCCTGATACACGTAATCAACCGGAATGCGCTTTTCAAACTTGGCGCCGATGGTGTCTTTGAAGGGCGCTTCGATGTCCTTGCGGATGACGTAGACAATCTTGCCGAACCCGGCACGGATGGCATCGAAAATCGAATAGTCCATCAGGGTTTCGCCGCTCGGACCCACGGGATCGATCTGCTTCAATCCGCCATAACGGCTGCCCATGCCTGCGGCCATAACGAGTAGTGTTGGCTTGCTCATTCTTTCATTTCCATCCAATCGCGGAATTTAGCCGGCGCTCGACAAAGTATAGTATGCGGGGGTCGGACGAGGTCCACAGCAACAATGGCGTCGATCCGGTGCTATGCGCCGGCTATTGCGGTTGGATGCGGAAAGGCAGGAAACGAGGGAAGAGGAACAGAGATCAGCGATCAGGGCCTGAGGTCAGCGGGCTGTCAGTTCTCCCACCCTCGCACCGGAAAAGTCGCGAGGATGGGGAACGGGACATGCGATGGTTAGTATGGCGTGCGGCCGCCGGTCGCGCCGTAGATTTCGCCGGTCACATAGGTGGCGTCCTGCGAGGCGAGGAAAACGTAGAGCGGCGCCAGCTCGGCGGGCTGCGCAGGCCGCTCGAATACGGTGTTCTTGCCGAAGCTCTTCACTTTTTCCTGCGGCATCGTGGAGGGAATGAGTGGTGTCCACACTGGGCCCGGCGCGACGCCGTTCACCCGGATACCCTGCTTGCCCGCTGCTTTGGCGAGGACCTTGGTGAGACTTACGAGCGCAGCCTTGGTGGGCGCATAAGCCACCAGTTCCGCGCTGGGCTCGTAGGACTGGATCGAGCAGGTGTTGATGATGGATCCCCCCTTGCGGATTTTGGGAAGAGCCGCCTGCGACAGATAAAAGGTGCCGAATACGTTGGTTTGAAACGTGGTGGCGAACTCTTCCGCGGGCACGTCCGTGATCTTTTCGTACGTGCGCTGAAAGGCGGCATTGTTCACCACGATGTCCATGCCGCCGAATTCCTGGTCGGCGACCTCCACCAGCTTTTTGCAATAGCCGGCATCGCGAATATCGCCCGGTGTAGTGATGGCGCGGCGGCCGGCCTGTTCCACCCAGCGCACCGTTTCTTTCGCGTCCTTCTCCTCTTCGGGCAGGAAGGAAAGCACCAGGTCGGCGCCTTCGCGCGCGAAGGCGATGGCCACGGCGCGCCCGATGCCGCTGTCACTGCCCGACAGAATGGCGACTTTTCCGGTAAGCCGCTGGTTCCCCTTGTAGCTCTCCTCTCCGTGATCGACCGGCGGGTCCATTTTGGCATCGCTGCCGGGGGCCGGCTGCTGCTGCGAAGGAAAGGGCGGTTTGGCTTCTGCCTGGCGGGGGTCGGGGTGCTGAGATTCGCGGGACATATATTCTGGGTTACTCCAATCAGCCTGCTTGCGCTCCCGTGCTTGGTTGCCGCCGGCCGGAGCCGGGTTGCCACGCGGGCCTACCGCGAATCCGCGCGCCGCATCTGACCTAGATGTCTGCATCAGCATCACCACCAGGAATCCGCAACACCAGAAGGAGGAGAGATGAAGATCGTATCCGAAAACTTCAGGGATTTGCGCGCCCTCTATGTCAACCAACTCCGGTTGCTCCTGTCGGCCGAAGAGCAGATTGTTCGCGCCTTGCCGGATATGATGAACGCCGCGACTGACGAGCAGCTCTCGCAGGCTTTCCGCTCGCATTACCAGGAAACCGACATCCACGTAAAGCGCCTGGAAGAGCTTTTGGCCAACATCAAGAGCGTCGATCCCGGTGTTTCGTCGATCAGCCCTATCCGGTGCAAAGCTGTCCATGCCCTGATCGCGGAAGCAGAGGATATGCAGCAGGACGCGCGTGATGCCTTTGTGAAGGATGCGGCGCTCATTGCCGCGGCCCAGCGCGTAGAGCATTACGAGATCGCGGCCTACGGTACGCTGCGGCAGTTTGCCTGGGTGCTGGGCGAAACCGCGGCTGCGGAGGTGCTGGACAAAACCGCCAAAGAAGAAGGCCACGCCGATCACCTTCTTACCTCGATCGCGGAACGGATCAACGTTGAGGCCAAGCACGGGAAGGATTCCGTGAGTGCCAAGGGCATGACTGCCGCGTAATCGCGAATAGGGCGCCTCAGGTCTCCCTCGTGTGGGAGTCCTGGAATCACCCTTCAACACAGCCGCCCGCACCTGCCCCGCACCCGAACTGTATGCGCCCCAGGTCTCATTCAGAGACCTGGGGCCTTACCCGCCGGAAGGTTCCCACTTAAACCAATTCCCGCACCGTATCGCTGAACGCGGTCAGCGCGATCTTTCCGCGGTTGGGTTCGCCGCGCAGCAATGATTCGGCGAATCTGGCGGCCTGGCTCGCCTTGACTTTGGCGGGCATGGGCGGCGTGAAAGGATCAACGACGGCTTCGATCAACGCCGGGCCCGTGGATGCGAGCACCTGGTCAAGCACCGCCCCGCAACTGGACGCCTCCTCGATGCGGGCCGCTTCCAGTCCGCAACCCCGCGCGATCATCCTGAAATCCGCCGGGTACAGATCGCAAGCGTATTCGGGATTGCCGAGGAACACCATCTGCTCCCACTTGATCTGTCCCAGCGTGTCGTTCTTGATGACGATGACCTTGACGTTGAACTTGTATGCGGCGAGTGTGATCAGTTCGCCCATCAGCATCGACAGGCCCCCATCGCCAATGATGCAGTAGATGGGGCGGTCGGGATAAGCGGCTGCGGCGCCGATTGCGTACGCCACGCCGCACGCCATGCTGGCGAGATTGCCGGAGCAGCTGTGCTTCTGTCCCCGGCGCGCCGGCACAAATCGCGCCCACCAGGTGGTAATGGTGCCCGAGTCGGAAACCACGATGGCGTTTTCAGGAATGCGCTTGCCGAGTTCCCATCCAATCACCTGCGGCTTCATCGGCGTGTCGTTGCGCGTGCCCTGTTCTTCAAGCTGCTCTTCCCAGTGTTTCTTGTTTCTTTGGGCCTTCTTGAGAAAGCCATCGTCGTGCTTGCCGATGCAGGGCAGCAGGGCGTTGAGGCAGACCCTGGCGTCGCCCACCAGGCCGACGTCGGCCGGATATCGAAGGGCGATGCGCTGGGGGTCAAGATCGATCTGCACGCACTTCACGCTGCCCGGCTTGGGCATGAACTCGACATACGGGAACGACGAGCCGACGATGAACAGGGTGTCGCAATCTTCCAGCGCATCCTGCGAGGGCTCGGTACCCAGCAGGCCGATGCCGCCGGTGGTGTATGGACTGTCGTCGGGCACGCAGGCCTTGCCCAGCAGCGGCTTCACGATTGGGGCTCCCAGTTTCTCCGCCATCGCCTCCAGTTCCGCGGTGGCGTGGACAGCTCCCCGCCCGGCGAGGATAACGATCCTCTTGCCTCGATTCAGCACGTCGGCGGCGTGATCCAGATCCGCCTTTGCCGGGAGATGCGCGGCGTATGCCTCAACCGAAGTGGTGTGGTGAGGAGGATTGCGCGGCGACCGGTCCTTGTTGACGCTCTGCACCTGCACATCGACCGGGATGGTGATGTGGGCAACGCATTTCCGCGCCAGCGCGGTGCGCATTGCCAGGTCGGCCACAGCTTCCATGTGCGCGCCGTTCATCACCCGCTCGTTGTAGTCGGCCACGTCAAGGAATGTCTTGTCCAGCGCCACGTCCTGCTGGGTGAATGTGCCGATCAGGTCCGAATGCTGCATGCCGGTGATGGCCAGGACGGGCGCGCCGTCCATTTTGGCGTCATACAGGCCGTTCATCAGGTGAATCCCGCCCGGCCCGGAGGTGGCAATGCAGACGCCCAGCCGCCCGGTGAATTTTGCATACGCGCAGGCAGCGAACGCGGCGGCCTCTTCGTGGCGCACGTGAATGAACCGGATCCGGTCCTTGTTTTTGCGCAGGGCTTCGAAGACGCCATTGATGCCGTCCCCGGGTAGTCCAAAGATCGTGTCGACACCCCAATCAATAAGGCGCTCGACAAGCACGTCTGAAGCATTCACCATGTTCGCCCTCGAGTTGGCAGGATTTTCCCTGCACAGGTGCTAGGACGCGGACCCGGAGGAGCGAGTTTTCCGCCGTTCGCTAACGGGCAGACCCATTCGCATAAATTCATCCGAGCGGTCCCTGATTGTGGGATTAGCAACTTCCGCCATCGGCCAGGAATCTCATTGATTGAAGGAGATTTACGAGTGGCGCGCGCTTACTGGTCGGGACAGGTCCGGATCTCGCTGGTCTCGTTCGGAGTGAAGCTCTTTCCCGCGACCGAGAGCAAGAGCGAAATTCATTTTCACCAGATCGATCGCAAAACGGGGGAGCGCATTCGACACAAGAACGTCTCTGAAGGCGAAGACGAGGCGGTGGAAAAAGACGACATCGTCAAGGGATATGAATACAGCAAGGGCCACTATGTCCAGATCGAGCCCGAGGAAATCGCGCATCTGCGCATCCCATCGAAGCGCACGCTCGACGTGCAGCAGTTTGTCAACGTGGATGATCTCGATCCGGAGTATTTCGAAAAGCCGTACTTCGTGCTGCCAGAGAACGACGCCCAGGCCGAGGCATTCGCCGTTGTGCGCGAAGCGCTGCGGCAGTCAAAGAAGGCCGCCCTGGGAAAGATTGCGATGGCCGGGCGCGAGCACCTGATGGCGATCGTGGCGCCCTCCGATCCAAAGCTGGCGGGAATGATGGCTTATACTCTGCGCTATGCGGAGGAGTTGCGCAATCCGGCCAAGTATTTTGCCGAGGTAAAGAGCCCGAAAATCGACGATGATCAGCTTTCGCTGGCCAAGGAGTTGATACAGCGCAAGGCCGGGAAGTTCGATCCCAGTAAGTTCACTGACAATTACGAGGCCGCATTGCGGGAATTGGTAGAGGCCAAGCTGAAGCATCTGCCGTTGCCGTTGGAAAAGAAGCCTGCACCGCGTGGCAAGGTGATCAACTTGATGGATGCGTTGCGGCGCAGCGTCGCAGTCCAGGACGAAAAGGAGTCGGCCGCGCGTGAGCCGGTGCATAAGTCCAGAACCGGGGAGCATAAGCATGGACTGCATGTTGTCGCATCCAAATCGGCACACCGATCCGGTCACTCCGGGAAACGGCGTAAATCCGCCTAGGTTGCCGGTCCTCGACTTTGAAGGGGCTCAGCTTTAGTGCCAGAGCCCTCAAATCGAATCAGGGCTTTAGCTTCTGAGGGAAGTAGCTCGAAGGGTAGTTTGTTCCAGCAACGAGTACGGTTCCGAGGCCCACAGGTAAGACCCCATGGCAAAAGCACGAGAGAAAGTGTCGCCGGCGGCATCGCCATCCACTGACCACCAGTTGGACCGTTATCGTTCCATGCGTGACTTCAACGTGACGCGGGAGCCCAGTGGGCGCGAGGCTCGCAAAAAGGCCACCCCCGCCGCGGATGCGCTGCCGTTTGTAATTCAGAAGCACGCCGCCACCCGCCTTCATTATGACTTCCGCCTGGGCTGGAACGGGGTGCTGAAGAGCTGGGCCGTGACCAAGGGCCCCAGCTACGTTCCCGCCGATAAACGCCTGGCTGTACAGGTCGAAGATCACCCCATGAACTACGGCGGGTTCGAGGGAATCATCCCCAAAGGCCAGTACGGCGGCGGTACGGTGATGCTGTGGGATCACGGCACCTGGGAGCCCCATGTCGACGTGGACGAGGGTCTGCGGAAGGGCGCCCTGAAGTTCGCGCTCCACGGCGAGAAGATGAAAGGGAACTGGGCGCTGGTGCGGATGGGAGGGCGCGCGGCCAACGAGAGCAAGCCCAACTGGCTGCTCATCAAGGAGCATGACGAATTTGAACGCGCTCCCGGGGACACGTCCATCACCGAAGAAGCTCCGGACTCCGCCCAGACCGGCCGCACCATGGATGAGATTGCTCGCGCCGAAGACCGCGTGTGGCAATCGAACCGGGCCGAGGAGGGGATTGCGCCGGCCACGACGTCCGCAAACGGAAAGCACCCCGAGAAGGTCGCAGCAACAAAGCCGGTCCGAAAATCGAAGAAGAATCTGTCGCGCGAACTGGTCCGCCTTCCAAAAGAAACCCTGCCGAAATTCGTACCGCCCCAACTCGCCTCCCTCGCCAGGGTTCCGCCGGTGGGAAAGAACTGGGTGCACGAGTTGAAGCTCGATGGGTATCGCATCGAGGCGCGGATCGATCGCCGCAAGGCCGGCGTGCAGTTGCTCACCCGCACCGGCCTGGACTGGACGCACCGCATGAAACCGCTGGCCGCGGCCATCGGTGAGCTCGCGGTCGATTCGGCGCTGCTCGATGGGGAGGTTGTGGTTTTGGAGTCAGACGGCCGCACCAGCTTTGCCAATCTGCAGGCCGCTTTTCAGGAGGGAACCAAACACTCGCTGACCTATTTCGTCTTTGACCTGCTGCACCTCGATGGGCACGATCTGCGCGAGCTTCCCCTGCTGGAGCGGAAGAAGTTGCTGGCCGAATTGCTGTCGGACGCCGATCCCGAGGGACCGGTTCGCCTCAGCGAACATCTGATCGGGACCGCCGGGGAAATATTTTCCCACGCCTGCAAGCTGGGCGCGGAAGGAATCATCTCCAAGCTCGGCGACGGCAAGTACTGTCCCGGCCGCGGCGGCAACTGGCTCAAGCTGAAGTGCTACCAGGAGCAGGAATTCGTCATCGGAGGATTTACGCTCCCCTCGAATGGCATCAACGGCGTGGGCGCGCTGATCCTGGGTTATTACCGCGATGGAAAGCTGATCTACGCGGGGCGCACGGGAACCGGCTTCACGCAAACCACGCACAAGATGCTGCGCGACAAACTCGACAAGCTGCGCCATTCCAAGTCGCCGTTCGAGAAACTCCCGGCGGGCGTGAGTCGAGGCGTGATCTGGGTAAAACCCGAACTCGTGGCCCAGGTATCGTTCTCGACCTGGACCGCCGACGACGTTGTGCGCCAGGCTGCGTTCAAAGGACTGCGCGAAGACAAGCCCGCGCAGACGGTGCGGCGTGAGAGCCCCGAGAGCGACGCCAAACCGGCTTCCCACAAATCTACAACCAAGGCTGCGACTCCCTCCTCCCGGGCAAAAAAGCAAGCGACCCCTGTCGGTTTGCCTGTGCGCCTCACGCATCCCGAAAAGGTCCTGGACCAAAGCTCCGGCGTTACCAAGCGCGAACTGGCCGAGTACTATCTCGCCGTCGCGGACGTGATGCTGCCATTCGTAGCCAACCGGCCGCTGACCATTGTCCGCTGTCCCGAGGGCAGCGGAAAGCAATGTTTCTATCAGAAACACAAGAACAAGACCTTAAGCGGAAACTTCGGCAGCATCGAAATCGTCGACAAAAAATCGGGTAAGCCGGAGCCCTATATCACGATTTCCACGCGCGAGGCACTCGTTGAGCTTGCACAACTCGGGGTACTCGAGGTGCATCCGTGGGGTTCGTGCAATGAGACCCTGGAACAGCCCGACCGCATCATCATCGACCTCGATCCCGATGAAGCGATTGACTGGGCAACAATTGCGGCCAGCGCGCTGGAGGTGCGGAAACGCTTCCATGCTCTCGGCCTGAAAAGCTTCGTCAAAACCACCGGGGGAAAGGGGCTTCATGTTGTGGTTCCCATCGTTCCCGAGCACCCTTGGCCGGTGGTCAAGGAATTTGCGCACAATTTTGTCCTGGCCATGGAGCGGACTGCGCCCATGCGCTTCCTCACCAAGATGACCAAGGCCGCGCGCGCCGGCAAGATCTATCTCGACTATCTCCGCAACGAGCGCGGCTCCACCGCGGTAGCTCCCTATTCGCCTCGCGCCCGCACCGGGCTTCCCGTGGCCATGCCCCTCAGTTGGAATGAATTGAAATCGGATCAGCCGCCGCGTTTTCGGGTGATTGATTTTTCTGATTGGCGAAAGCGACTCAACCGCGATCCATGGAAAGAATTGCCAACGGTTCAACAGTCGTTCGTGATCCAGGAATCGGGTAAGCCTTAGCAGGAACTCTCCGTAATCATCCTGTCGTCAGAAAACTGGTTCCCCGGTTCGAGACGCGCATCATAGTGAATGCGCCTGCCCGGTCTACTCACTCTCAAGGAAACGCATGCCAAGGGTACCCTCATCGACGTATCGGCTACAGCTGAATGCCGGCTTCACCTTTCAGGACGCGGCGAACACTGCGGCGTATCTGAAGGACCTTGGCGTGTCGCACGCATACTGCTCTCCCTATTTGCAGGCCGCGCCAGGCAGCATGCACGGATATGATGTGGTCGATCACCAGCGCGTCAATGAGGAACTGGGGGGCGAACAGGGGCACCAGGAATTCTGCCGGCGGCTTGGCGAACTGGGAATGGGGCAGGTGCTCGACATTGTGCCGAACCACATGGCGATCGGCCCCTGGAACCTCTACTGGTGGGACGTGCTGGAGAACGGGGCTTCGAGCCGCTATGCCACCTGGTTCGACATCGACTGGCAATCGGCCGAAGTGAAGCTGCAGAACAAGGTACTGATCCCCGTGCTCGGAGATCAGTACGGAAAGGTCTTGGCTGCGGGCCAGATCCATATCCAGTTCAAGGACGGGCAGTTTCGGGTGTGCTACATGGAGCACGCGTTCCCGATCTCGCCCCGATCCCTTGCCATGATCCTGGTTAACGCGGCAGCCAGTGCGCGTAACGATACTCTCGGTTTCCTCGCCGACAGCCTTTCGCGCCTGCCCTCGCCCGATGCGACTGATCCCACCCTTGTCCAGGAACGCCATCGCGACAAGGATGTCATCTACACGCTTCTCAAGCGCCTGTGCAAAGAGCAGCCGCAGATCCTCACGTTCATTTCGCGGACCGTCGAAGGTATCAACGGCGATGTCGATGCGCTGGACGACTTGCTGAATCAGCAGAATTATCGGCTGGCGTACTGGCGGACAGCCGACCAGGAACTCGGGTACCGGCGATTCTTCGATGTGAATACGCTGGTCGGTTTGCGCATGGAGCGGCCCCACGTCTTCGAAGCGACCCACAGCCGCATTATCGGGTGGCTGCAAAGCGGCATGCTGGACGGCGTGCGCATCGATCACCCCGACGGGCTTCGCGATCCGAAGCAGTACTTCGAACGGCTCCGCAATCGCGGGCCCGAAGCATGGATCATCGGCGAGAAGATCCTCGAGCCGGGCGAATTCCTGCGCAGCAACTGGCCTATCGACGGGACCAGCGGCTACGACTTCATGAACGTGTGCAACGCGCTGCTGGTAAACGGCGGCGGCCTGCGCGAATTCAGCCAGATTTACCGGGAGTTCACGCAGGAGACTGCGGATTTCGACGCGGTCGCTCACGAAAAGAAACTCAGCGTGGAGCATGAGGCGCTGGGCAGCGACGTGAATCGGCTTGCCAGCCTGTTTGTGGAGATTTGCGAGAGCAATCGCGATCGCCGCGACTACACCCGCGCCGAAATCCGCCGCGCCATCCGCGAAGTGGCGGCATGCTTTTCCGTCTACCGCACCTACGTGGTTGCGGAGCGCAACGAAATCACCGACGAGGACCGGGCGGAGATTGAACAAGCCCTGGCATGCGCCAAGGAGCGCCGCCAGGACATCGATGCCGGTTTATTCGATTTCATCGGCGACATCCTGATGCTCCGCTTCCGCGGCGCCCGGGAGAGTGAATTCCTGCTGCGTTTTCAGCAATTCACCTCGCCGGTGATGGCCAAGGGCGTGGAGGATACGGTCTTCTATTGTTTCAATCGCATGATCGGCCTGAACGAAGTAGGCGGATCGCCGGGGCGCGACGGTATCAGCATCGAGGAGTTTCATCGCTACTGCGAGCGCATGCAGGCCACCTTCCCGCGCACTATGACCGCCCTCTCGACGCACGATACCAAGCGCGGCGAGGACGTGCGCGCGCGGCTGGCTGCGCTGACCGAGATCCCGGGGCGCTGGAAGAGCGCGCTGGGCCGCTGGTCGCGAATGAATGCTGCCTTCAAGACGCGAAATTTTCCCGACCGGAACACGGAATACTTCCTCTACCAGACGTTGATCGGCGCGTGGCCCATTTCCAGCGAACGGCTGTTGGCATACATGGAAAAGGCGGTTCGCGAGGCCAAGCAGCAGACCAGCTGGACGTCGCAAAACAAGGAATTCGAGGATGCCCTGCGCAATTTCATCGAGCAAATCCTCGCATCGCGGGACTTCACCGCCGATCTCGAAGCCATGGTTGGCAACATCCTCCAGGCCGGGCGCATCAACGGTCTTGCGCAAACCCTGATGAAGTTCACGGCCCCGGGCGTTCCGGATACATACCAGGGCAGCGAACTGTGGGATTTGCGCCTGGTGGATCCCGATAACCGGACGCCGGTAGATTATGGTCAGCGCCAGTCGATGCTGAATGAACTGAAGAAGGGAATGACGGCAGAGGAAATCCTGCGTCGCGAAGACTCCGCAATGCCGAAGCTATGGGTGACGCATTGCGCGCTTGCGCTCCGCGCCGGGCACCCGGAGTGGTTCGGCGCGCAGGCCGAATACCGGCCGCTGTCTGCAACCGGTCCACGTGCGGAAAATGTCGTCGGCTATCTGCGGGGAGCGTATGTGGCGACCGTCGTTCCGAGGTGGCCGCAAAAAACGGGTGACAACTGGAGCGCAACCAGCATCGAATTGCCAACCGGACGATGGCGCAATACGTTCACGGGCGATGTGGTAACCGGGGGGCGAGTGCGCGTGCAGCAAATCCTGCGCCGGTTCCCGGTGGCATTGCTTACCAAGGAGTCAGACTGAGGGATGCATACGTTTGAGGTGTGGGCTCCGCTGGCATCGCGCGTGGCTATCAACTTGAAGGACTCTGCCCTGGGGATGCAGGGGCCCGACGCCAATGGATGGTGGCGCCTGGGCGTGGATGAGGCCGGCCCGGGAACCGATTACGGATTCCAGCTGGATGAAGAGAGCACCGTATACCCAGACCCGCGTTCTTTGTGGCAGCCGGATGGAGTGCACGGGCTCTCGCGCGTCTACAATCAGCACGAATTCGCATGGACGGAAGAGGCTTTCCAGCCGCCCCCGCTCTCCAGCGCGATCATCTACGAGCTGCACGTGGGAACATTCACGCCTGAGGGCACTCTGGATGGGGCTATTGCCAGGCTCGACCACCTGGTGCATCTGGGCATTACACACGTGGAGTTGATGCCGGTTGCCGCCTTCGACGGAGTGCACGGGTGGGGATACGACGGAGTGGCTCTGTTCGCGGTTCACCAGCCGTATGGCGGGCCCGACGCGCTCAAGCGTTTTGTCGATGCGTGCCACGCCAGGGGCTTGGCCGTCCTGCTCGACGTGGTCTACAACCACTTTGGTCCCTCGGGCAATTACGGCGGCAAATTCGGCCCGTACACCACCGATTCTCATCACACGCCGTGGGGCGGCGCGGTCAACCTGGAAGGCCCGTGGTCCCACCAGGTAAGGCGCTTCTTCGCGGACAACGCGCTGATGTGGATGCGCGACTTCCGCGTGGATGGCCTGCGCCTGGACGCGGTGCATGCCTACGTGGACCGCTCGGCGATTCACTTTCTCGAGCAACTTGCCACGGAAACGCGCGCCCTGGAAACAACGCTGGGGCGGCGTAAGGTGCTGATCGCGGAATCCGATTCGAACGATCCCCGCATTGTAACGGCGCGCGAGGCGGGCGGCTTTGGGCTCGACGCCCAGTGGAGCGACGACTTTCACCATGCGCTGTTCTCGGTATTGAATCTCGGGCCGCTGCAGGGCTATTACGTCGATTTCGGACAGATGAGCCAGTTGGCGAAGGCCATCGAGCGCACGTTTGTTTACGACGGAATCTTGTCAAAACACCGCAAGCGGGTGCACGGCAAAGCGCCCGTGAACCTGCCGCAGGATCGCTTCCTGGGATACATACAGAATCACGACCAGGTGGGCAATCGCGCCGTGGGCGAGCGCCTCCAGGAGAATGCGGGCTTCGAGCGCGCCATGATTGCGGCGGCCATCGTGTTCACCAGTCCGTTTGTGCCCATGATCTTCCAAGGGGAAGAGTGGGCCGCTTCGTCCCCCTTTCAGTACTTCGCCGATCATCAGGATCAGGCCCTTGCGAAGGCCGTTTCCGCCGGGCGCAAAGAGGAATTCGAAGCGTTCGGATGGGATCCCAATTCAATCCCCGATCCCGAGAACCCGGAAACGTTCCTGCGATCGAAACTGAAATGGGACGAAGCGTGCCAGGGGGAACACGCGCGCATGCTGACCTGGTATGCCGAACTGATTCGTCTCCGCCGCTCCACGGCTTCTCTCAATAACAGCGAGCCGGGAAATGCGTGCGTGGCCTTCGACGAGAAGGAACGATGGCTCATAGTGCGGCGCAGAGACACCCTGGCGCTATGTAATCTGGGCGACACACAACGCGAATTCCGCGTACCGGAAGGCTCAAGAGTCCTCCTTTCTTCGCAGCCCGGGATCGCGATTCTCGGCTCCGCTATCACGCTTGCGCCGGACTCCACCGCGATCGTGCATCGCCCCTGAACAAACCACACTCGGATATTCCGCAGGAGCTAATTTGGGTGCTCGGGGGATTCCTCCGCGGGCATCGGAACCCGCGCTTCCGCTAAATTACCTGGACTGTTTCCTATCCGCCGCAAAGCCGTTGAAACGCAAATTGTTTACGTTCCCCCGCCCAACTTGTCGAAGGAAATACAACTCGACAAAGACATGCGCATCCTACCAAACAGAGACGTGGAACAGAAAACCGGCATACACCGGCAGCTCCTCTTTTCTGCGCAAAACCGTGCAAGCAACCTCCCTGGTCGCGAGGATCCGTTAATTATGAGTGAATTGACCTTTAATATCTCCGACTATCGGCCGCAGTCCCGGATGGGAAACCACGACACCCTGCCTGCAGCGAAAGGCCGGACCGGCTTTGTTGTACTTAGTTCCAACTCCGAGCCTCACGAATACCAGCGCGAGTGGCGCGAGGACAGGGCTGCTGTCGTGGACATTCGTTCCGTCCGCGAAGCGCACCGGACGTATCCCCGGCGCGGCAAGATCCTGCGATTCAGTAGTCCTGCTTCTCATCGCCTCTACACCATGCCTGCACCGGATGACCCCATGCCAAGAGACGACGATCCCGGGCCAATGGTGGCGTAAAGGTTGCCAAGGTTGAAAAGCCGACCCCGTGACACCCTGTCACGGGGTCGTTGCTTGTGCGGCGCCGACGATCGGATCGATCAACTTTTTCTCAGAAATGCCTGCGCCTTACGGAGATCGGAAATGAAAACTTCCGTTTGCCGATGGCGATCTTCGTCGGTCATCGCGCGCAGAATCGAAGAGGGATGGAACGTCGCCAGGATCGGCGGATAGGTGCCGGTGGTCTGAATCGTCCCGTGCGATTCGGTCACTTTGAATTTCGAACCCAGCAGCGCCTGCGCGGCCGTTGCACCCAGACACACGATCAGTGAGGGGTGCACCGTTCCGATCTCCGAGTTTAGCCATGGGCTGCAGGCGAAGATCTCGCTTGAGGCAGGCTTTTTGTGAATGCGGAGTTTGCCGCGCGGTTCCCACTTGAAGTGCTTGACGGCATTGGTCACATAGACCGACTTGCGGTCGATGCCGGCCTGTTCAAGGCACTGATCCAGCAGGCGCCCGGCCGGTCCTACGAAAGGATGACCTTCTTTGTCTTCGCGGTCGCCGGGCTGTTCTCCCACCATCATCATCTGCGCGCGGGAAGAGCCATCCGATCCCGGGGCCTCCATTTCGCCGAACACCGCCTGGGTGGCGCGGCGATAAAGATCGCATCCCCGGCAGCCTTGCACGGCCCTGCTGAGCACATTCAGCGAACGTGTTTCGGGCACGAAGGGCGCTGCCCCGGGCGCCTCGCGCGTGCGGCTCCTGGTCGCCATTATTCCCTCAGATGCAGTGGGACTGCGGCCATTTGCCGGCCCGGTAATTCTGCTGAGTCCGGGTACGAGCGATGCCCGCCTTCAAAGAAAACCTTTCCCCAAGCGAAGCGCCGTCTGGGTTCGGTTCAGGAGGCCATCTGCAGAATCTTCTTGCCGGTCTTGCGGCCGTCGGGCACGCCGAAATAGCGATCCCGCACCCGGTTTGCCGCCGTCAATGCCACCTGCAGTCTTTCGGCCCTGGTTTTTTCAATGCGCTTCAGCAGGTCGCTTCCCGTTTCGGCGTCCAGCACGGAGTTGGCGATCTTCTCCAGTTCGCCCCAGTCGTGCCACTCGCCGATCGCATCCTTTACTTCCCCCAGTAGATCCACCAGCTTTCGGTCGGCCTGCTCGTGCAATTGCAGCATGTAACGAAGCTCCTTGATACGGATACGGAAGAGGTGCAGGTTGGCTTCCTCCAAGCCCGGCCAGTGGCTCAGTTCCGTGATGAGGATGCGGGGCGCGGCCTGGCCGTCCATTCCCGCCCCATCTTCCTTGATCTTTCTGCGGATGAGCTTCGAGGATTGCTTCAGGCGGGTGCGCAGGTTGCTCCGTCGCCGCTGGACCAGGTCATGCAACCTGCGCGCATTCCTGAGGCGCATCCTGGCCAGGTGCTGTATCAGGCGGACGGCGGGATCTCCGCCCTCATTCCCGCAGGTCGTCAGGACATCGCCGATGAGCACATCCATGTCCCGCACGTTTCCAGCTGCCTTGCGTACCGGCTTGATGAGCTTGATGAGGCGGCGCGCCTGTTTCTCACGTTCCAGGGCCATGGCCGTGATGGTCGCCTCCAGGCGCCGGCTTTGCGTGCGCAGGGAATGCACATCTTCGGGCCGGGGATTGGGGGATAGGGTGTTCAACTGCTTGCGCAACTTGCGCAGAGGCTTTTCGAGTTCGTCCGGCTGGAGTTTCACGGCTTGTTCTGAATCTCCGTATCTGGAAAAGGTTTGGTGAGGGTCGAATCTCAGAAGTAAACAGCGCCCGTGACAGGCGCGAAGAGCCTGCTGTACCAACACGTTACGAATCCTGGGGAGGCAAACATGGCCCGCGGCCGCAGAAATCCCGTTGACTCGTGTCCCAGGCGCGGCTACCATAAGGATACCCCTTAAGACCGACAACTTTGTGGAGTTTTCGAGTGCGCTCATCACCTCGTAGAGTGTTGATCGTTGATGACGATCCTTCTCATCTGGAGATATACGGTCTGCTGTTGACGCAGGCGGGTTACGAGCCCGTCTCTGCGCTGGTGCGATTTGCCGGAGCGGACTTCCCTGCGGACCCGAACATTAACGGAATTATCCTGGATTCCCGCCTGAATTCGCTGCAGAGTTCCTCCGACCTGGCCCGCCAGATTCGCGTCCGATATCCGCAGGCCCCCATCGTCCTTTTGTCGGATGTGCAAAATCCTGCGGCAGACATTGCACCTTATGTCGCCGATTCGGTGCGGCGCGGAGACCCCGCCGGGCTTCTCGGCAAACTCTCGGCGCTGGTAATGCAATCGGGCGACCATGCGCACCTGGTGCCCTGCCGTTCCGCTAACTGACGCAGTCGCGCCGGGCTTCGAGGTAAACCGGATGTCGGCTCTCGCCGAATACTTTCAGTTCAACTCTGTCCCTATCGTCTCGGGTATAAGCAACGCGGTGATTCCCGCCGCCGCAAAAGCCACGGCACTCGCCGTGAACGCCCATGGCAGTCCGTGCCGCTCGCTGAGCGCGCCAATAGTCGCCGGCGCCAGCGCGCTCAGCCCCCGGCCGACGTTGTAGGACACGCCCAGCGCGGTGGCGCGGATAGAAGTGGGAAACAACTCACCCCCGATCAGCCCCGATCCGGTGAAGAATCCGGTCCCGAAAAACGCCGCGACGCAAGCGCTGACCAGGATCAGGACCGGCTGGCGCGCGCCCGCCATCAGGGGCACCGCCGCTGCCGCCGCAAGCAGGTATCCAACCAGGGTCCGGCGCCTGCCGAACCGGTCCGCCGCCACTCCGAATAACAGGTACCCCGGCACCATCCCAAGCAGGTTGATGGTCACCAGAAAACCAGTCAGGCTAACGGCGGTCAGCCCGCGGCCGCCTTGGGTGGCGGGTAAAACGAGGTAAGCGGGAATCCACGTGAACAGACCCCACCAGCCGAACATCCCGAATGTGTTGACGGCGGTGAGAATGATCAGTGGCCTTAGCACGCTCCTCAGCGCGCGCCGCTTCTCGCCCGGCACGAACGTGTCGCGGGTGCGTTCCCAGATTGGCGGCTCCGGGACGGTGCGCTGGATCCAGAAGACGGCGAAGCCGGGCAGAATCCCGGCAAAGAACACCCAGCGCCAGCTGGCCCGCGCCAGGATCAGCCATGCGACCACCGCGGCCAGTGCATAACCCACTCCCCAGCTGCTTTGCACAATGCCGAGGGCGCGGCCGCGCCACGCCGCCGGCCAGGTCTCGGCTACCAGGGTCGCGCCCGTGCTCCATTCGCCGCCCATACCCAGCCCCAGCAGAAAACGGAACACCCCCAACGCCGGGATGGTGGTCGAAAGGCCGCACCCAAAAGTGCAGACGGAATAGAAAAGGATGCTGGCGCTCAGCATTCGCCGCCGGCCAAAGCGATCCGCAAGCAGCCCGAACAGAAGGCCGCCCAGCGCCGAGGCCGCGAGGGTGAGCGCGTTCAGCAATCCCGCCGTGGTGCGGCTCATTCCGAAGGCGCGCATCAGGTGCGTCACCACAATGGAGTAGAGCAGCACGTCGAACGCGTCCAGCATCCAGCCCAGGGCCGCGGCAATCAGCACCCGGCGCTGCGCAAGCGTGGCGGAACTCCAGCGGAACGGCGGCGCGGAGGATCGGGTGTGGATCATGTACGTGGCACCTTCTGGGTGAATCTCAATTTCGCATTGCCCGATGAGCCATGTCCAGAGCGATGGCTTCGGCTGGTATGTTTGCAAGGAAATGGCAAAGCTCGTCATCGGCATCGATACCGGCGGCACATTCACTGACTGCGTCTATCGCACGGCCGGCCAGTTCCGGGTGCTGAAGCTTCGATCCACGCCGGATGATCCGGGCCGCGCCATTCTTGAAGCCGTCGATACGATTGCACAGGCGACAGGCGCCGACCAGCTGGAGATTCGCCATGGGACCACGGTGGCAACCAACGCGCTGCTGGAACGCAAAGGCGCGCGGGTTGCATTTGTGACGACCGCGGGGTTCGAGGACACGCTGGCCATTGGCCGCCAGGCGCGCCCCAGCCTGTACGACTGGAATATGCATCGCCCCGAACCCCTGGCCCCGGCGGAAATGTGCTTCGGTGTGCCGGAGCGGATTGGACCGGACGGTGCCGTCATTCATGCGCTCGCAAAGAACGCATTAGCCGAGCTGGTGCGGAAGATTCGCCGCGCAGGAGCTGAGTCGATCGCGGTCTCGCTGCTGTTCTCGTTTGCCAATCCCGAGCACGAGCGGGCACTCGGCGCCGCATTGGAAACGCTGCGCCTGCCGGTCTCGCTGTCGCACCAGGTTCTGCCGGAGTTTCGGGAATTCGAGCGCGCCGCGACGGTAACGCTGAACGCCTACCTGGCGCCGCGCATGTCCGGATACATCGGCTCGCTGGAGCGCAGCCTGCGACGCCGCGGGGCGCGGCTCAGCATCATGCAGTCATCGAGTGGCGTCCTCTCCGCGCAGGCTGCAGCGCGTGAGCCGGTGCGCACCATTCTGTCCGGGCCTGCCGGAGGAGTAGCGGGCGCGCTGAGCGTGGCGCGGCGAGCCGGCATCGAGAGGCTGCTGAGTTTTGACATGGGCGGCACGTCGACCGATGTTGCTTTGCTCTTCGCCTCCCGCGAACCGCCCGTAACCATCGAGGGGCAGGTGAACGGGATGCCGGTGGGCGTTCCCATGCTCGACATTCATACCGCCGGCGCCGGTGGCGGCTCGCTGGCGTGGATGGATATGTCGGGCGCGCTGCAGGTGGGGCCGCGGTCGGCCGGAGCCGATCCCGGACCGGCATGCTATGGGCGCGGCGAGGGCGCCACCGTGACCGATGCAAATCTCGTGCTTGGCCGCCTTCATCCCGATCACTTTCTGGGCGGGGCGATGCCGCTCGATGCGCAGCGTTCCCGTGCGGCCCTGGATCGAGTCTGCCCGGCCGGAACCTTCTCCAACATCGAAATGCTTGCCGAAGGCATGGTGCGCGTAGCCAACGCACGGATGGAAAGCGCGCTGCGCCAGGTTTCCGTGGAACGCGGGCACAATCCGCGGTCCTTCGCGCTTCTGGCTTTTGGAGGCGCCGGACCGCTGCACGCCTGCACGCTTGCGTCTTCGCTCGGCATCCGGCAGGTGCTGATACCCGCAGCCCCGGGAGCGCTTTCCGCCCTGGGCATTCTCGATGCCGATCTTCGCCGGGAATTCTCGCGCACCGTCATGCTTGCTCCCGGCGCAACGCGTATTCGCAAGGTGTTCAAAGAACTGGAATCGGAAGCGCGCGCATCCTTTCAGAGCGAGGGCGTGAGTCCCGTGCTGACGCGTGCTGCCGATCTGCGCTACGACGGGCAGGGGTTCGAATTGCGCGTGGACTGGAGGGCTGACGTGGTCGCGCGATTCCACGCTCTGCATGAACGCTTCTATGGATACTCCGATCCGGCACGCCAGGTCGAGGTGGTTACGCTGCGAGTCCTGGCGGTTGCGCGGACGCCCCGGCCGCGCCAGGTTGCGGCGCATCTCCGCCCGGGAGACGCCGCACAGGCGCGGGTCGGGCCGCATTTGATCTTCGAAGAGGGCCGCTGGCGGCGCGGCACGCTGTACGATCGCGCGCGCCTCCAGCCCGGGGATCGCATGGCCGGGCCGGCGGTGATCGTTGAATTGAGCGCGACAACCTATTTGCCCGGCGGGTGGGTCTGCGCGGTTGACGCTTTCAGGAACCTGGTCCTGGCTCCGAATGGCTCGCCCAAGCGAGGAGGCTCCCGCTGACGCCGCGCGCACTCGATCCTGCGGAAATCGGCGTCCTCGGCCAGGCCCTGCACTCCGTGGCTGTGGAGATGGGCGTAGCCCTCCGCCGCACGGCTTTCTCCCCGAATATCAAGGAGCGCCGGGATTATTCGTCGGCCGTGTTCTCTGCCGGCGGAGACCTGATTGCCATGGGTGACGACATGCCTGTGCACCTGGGCTCCATGCCCATGTCGGTGCAGGCAGTTCTGGATTCACTCCCCATGCAGGAAGGGGATGTCACGCTGCTGAACGATCCATTTCGTGGCGGGACGCATTTGCCCGACATCACCATGGTTGCGCCGGTGTTCCTCGCGCGCGCCGCGAAGCCCGCATTTTATATTGCCAATCGCGCCCATCATGCCGATGTCGGCGGCATGTTCCCGGGCTCTATGGGCCTGTGCCGCGAGATTGCGCAGGAGGGCATTCGCATTCCTCCGGTAAAGCTGATGCATCGTGGCAAGATGGATCGGCAGGTGCTGGACATTCTCCTTGCCAACGTGCGCACGCCGCGCGAACGCGAAGGCGATCTGACCGCCCAGATGGGCGCCTGCCGCATCGGTGCGGAGCGCATGCGCGAGCTCGTGGACCGATTCGGACACTTACATCTGCTGCGGGGCGTCAACGACATGATCGGCGGCTCCGAGCGACTGATGCGGGCAGTCCTGGCCGGCCTGCCCGCGGGCGAGTGGCGCGCCCAGGACTTTCTCGACGACGACGGCGTGGGCTCCGGCCCGATCGCGATCCGGGTGGCCATTCGCAATCATCCCCGGAAAGCCCGTGCGGTGGTCGACTTCACCGGTACCGATCCCCAGGCTTCGAGCAGCATCAACGCGGTATTTGCCGTTACCTGGGCCGCGGTCTTCTATGTGTTTCGCTGCCTTCTTCCCCCGGGCGCCGTTGCCACCGCGGGATTGATGCGGCCGGTGCGCGTGATCGCGCCCCAGGGAACTGTCGTAAATGCCGCACCCCCGGCCGCGGTTGCGGGCGGCAACGTGGAGACCTCGCAACGCATTGTCGATACGCTGTTGCGGGCGCTTGCGCAGTTTCTGCCCGGGCGCGTCCCCGC
>DASXXV010000316.1:0-10006 GCA_036502905.1 Occallatibacter sp.
CCCGGTCATGACACGGAGGCGGGTAATTACCTTCACAGGAACGGGCTTGGAATCTGCGCGCAGATTGCCATCGAACTGCTTTGCATAGGTGAATTCATTTGAGTTAGACATTCTAGCCTCCGCTCGACCTTGATACTTGAAGCACCAATCCAGGATATTGCCGCGTTTATCCGCCGCGACGATGGTCTGCATGCATTGTGGGGCTCACGACGTTGCCGTTACATGCAGGGGCGCGGGAATTGCAGCCGGATTGCCTGAGTGAGTATTTGATAACGATCGCTTCGTGTGCGATAGAGGTTAATCGTCCGCCAACCCGCTCTTGCCCTGTGATGTTGCAAGCCGTGTGCCAAATCGCGATGAGTTCGGGTGCTGTCTGCATTGGAGAAAACGAAGGGATTAGTGCACTCCCGGGGAGACGAGCGGGGGATGAGAGGATGTGACGAGATCGTCACTGACGAAATGGCGTCGTGAAGATGACAGGGTTTCGTCACTTGGTGACGGGGAGAATGCGGGAGGCGTGTCTTCCATTGCGGTCGATGCATGCCATCGGCATCAATCCGGAAGCGAGTCGTGGTTGCGCTTCTTTGTCCGGAGCTGGCGGATCTCTTCCATGCGCTGCGCCAGGAGCTTTTCGCGTCCTTCCTGGGTGGGGTGGTAGTAGCTGCGGCCCTTGAGGGAGTCGGGCAGGCAGTCCATGTCGGCGATGCGGTCTTCCTCGTCATGGGCATAGCGGTAACCTTTGGCGTACCCGAGCTCCTTCATCAGGCGGGTGGGGGCATTGCGCAGGTGCAGGGGCACGGGCTCCTGGCGGGTATGCTCCACTTCTCCGAGGACGGCTCCATAGGCGGTGTAAACGGCATTGGATTTGGGAGCCAGGCAGAGATATACAACGGCTTCCGCCAGAGCCAGATCGCCTTCGGGAGAGCCGAGGAAGTCGATGGCCTCCTTGGCGGAGAGGCAGAGGTTGAGGGCTTCAGGGGCGGCCAGGCCGATATCCTCGACGGCCATGCGGACTACGCGGCGCGCGAGGTATAGCGGGTCTTCTCCGGCGGCGAACATGCGCGCTAGCCAGTAGAGGGCCGCATCGGGATCGCTGTTGCGCACGCTCTTGTGCAGCGCGGAGATGAGGTTGTAATGCTCCTCGCCCGACTTGTCGTACACCAGGACGCGTTGCTGGATGGCATCCGCGGCGATCGCCTTGTCGATATGCTTCGCGCCCTCTTCGGCGAGTTGTGCAGCTACTTCCAGGGTGTTGTATGCGGCGCGGCAATCGCCGCTCGAGTACCCGGCGATCAGGGTGAGGGCTTCGTCGTCGGCGGTGAGGCCCTTGCCGCCCAGGCCGCGTACGGTGTCCTCGAGGGCGCGGCGAAGAAGAGCGGCGATCTGCTCTTCTGCGAGCGATTGGAGCACGTAAACGCGGCAGCGTGACAGCAGTGCGGAGATGATCTCGAACGAGGGGTTCTCAGTGGTGGCGCCGATGAGGCGGATGGTCCCGCGCTCCACATATGGAAGAAAAGCGTCCTGTTGCGCTTTGTTGAAGCGATGAATCTCATCGATGAACAGGATGGTGCGCGAGTGGTATTCAGCCGCCTGCGCCGCCGAGGCCATCACCTGCTTGATTTCCTTGATCCCCGACATGACCGCGGAGAACTCGATGAAGGTGGCCTTGGTGGTCTCGGCGATGATTTTGGCCAGAGTAGTTTTGCCCACGCCGGGCGGGCCCCAGAAGATCATGGAGCCGGAGTCGTCGCGTTCGATCTGGACTCGCAGCGGCTTGCCGGGGCCGAGGAGATGCTCCTGTCCGACGTATTCTTCGAGAGAGCGCGGCCGCATGCGCTCCGCCAGGGGCTGGGCTCCTCTGGGGGAACGGGAACCTTTGGAGGAGAGCAATGGCTCGTCGGGAGCACCGTCGAAGAGGCTCATGCGGGGCTCCTTGGGCCGTGGGCCGCAGCGCGGCGCTGGCGCGAGGCTTCGTAGAGCAGTATGGCGGCCGCCACCGAGGCGTTCAGGCTTTCCACCGGTCCGGGGCAGGGAATGGTGACGGCCGCATCGGCGCGCTCCGCGATCTCGCCGGGAACGCCGTTGCCCTCGTTTCCGATCAGCAGGGCAGTGGGCGCGGTGAAGTCCGCCGCGTCGGCTGGCTGGCCGTCCTGGGCAACCGTGGTGAGGACTCGAATGCCTGCCTCGCGCAGGCGATGGAAAACCTCGGCCGCGCCGGCGTGGATTACCGGCAGCCGGAATACGCTGCCGGCGGAGGCGCGCATGGCTTTCTGATTCCACTGACTTACGGTGCCGGGCAGGCTAACCACACCATTCGCATCGAAAGCCTCGGCGGAACGCAGAATCGTGCCGAGGTTTCCGGGGTCCTGCACGCCGGCGAGGACAACCAATAAAGCCTGGGCATTTGCAGGCGGAAAAAGATGCGCCCATGTCCAGTCCGGCGGCTCAACCAGCGCGGCGGCCGGCTGCGGCGTCTCGGTCTCCAGCACACTGGTGAGAATGGCGCGTGGAACCATCAGCATTTCGCAGTTGGCGAATTGTGCGAGGGAGGATTCCGGGCGGAAAGGGGCGGTGCTTTCAGAAAAGAACAGGGCGCGAAAGCGCAGCCCCGCCCGCATGGCCTCTGCGATGAGATTCGGACCCTCGATTCCGATCAGACCTCCGGCTTTGCGGTCGGGGCTGCGCAAGGCGCGGCGCAATTCCTTGAGCCGGGCATTCTGCGCACTCTGTACAATGCGAACAGGCATCTCGAAACGGACCACCAACTGATGAGGCGATTCTAGCTTGTCTGCCCTGGTGGGCAACCCGCGACGAGTGCGTCACTTGCACCGCCGAGATCGCTCGTGATAGTTTCCGAATTTACGACACACTCGTTTACGGGGTAGGCCTTTTGTCCGCGGAGATTTTGCGTGTTCATCCCGATGAGCCCCAGCCGGACCGGATCGACTACATCGTTTCCTGCCTGCGCAAGGGAAATCTTGTGGCGATGCCCACCGACACCTTTTATGGGTTGGCTGTGGACCCCGTCAACCTCAGCGCCGTGGAGCAGATCTATCAACTGAAGAGCCGGCAGAAGCACAAGCCGCTCTCGTTACTGATCGCGTCGCTTTCGCAGGCGTATTCGCTGGCACGGGACACGGACCACATGCTGGACCGGCTGGCCGACAAGTTCTGGCCGGGGCCGTTGACGATCATTGTGCGCGCCGGGTCCAAGCTGCCGCTGCGGGTTACAGCGCACACGGGCAACGTGGCGATCCGGGTGCCCGACGCGGCGATTCCGCGGGCGGTGGTGGAAAAATTCGGGCTGCCGATTACAGCCACGTCGGCGAACCTGCAGGGCCAGTCGGATTGTACCCATGCGGCAGCGGTGCGCGACCAGATCGGGGACCGGATCCCGTTAATTATTGACGGAGGGCCGACGGGCCGCAGCTTGCCGACGACCATTGTGGACCTTTCGCTGGGGAATGGGCGCTGGGAAGTGCTGCGAGAAGGCGCCATTCCAACGCACGAAATCGTTATGATTCTTCAGCGCTAAGTTACCCCATCGCATGAACGTCAGGCCCCAGCTCGAAACCAGTGCGCCGAGGCGGCGCGGGCGATGGCGCTGGGTTAAGGTTTTTCTGCTGGTTCTGGGTTTGCTCCTGGGGATCGCGGCGGTCTGGTGCCGCTGGGTCTACGTGCAGGTGGAACACTATGCGGCGCTCGACCAGGCGGTGCCCGCCGATGTGATCGTGGTGTTCGGTGCGGCGGAGTACGATGGGCGTCCCTCGCCGGTGTTCCGCGCACGCCTGGATCACGCCCGCATCCTGTATGAACGCGGGATCGCGCCGCTGATTGTGACGGTGGGCGGCAGTGAAAGCGGCGACGCGCACTCCGAGGGCGAAGTGGGGCGGGATTACCTGATCGGCGGGGGCGTGCCCGACGCGGCGATTATCGCCGAGACCCACAGCCGGAGCACGTCCGAATCGGCGAAGCGCATCGCCGTGATTGCGCGAACCAACAATCTGCGCCGGCTGGTGATCGTGAGCGACCGGACGCACATGTTCCGTATCCATGCCATCTGCGCGGCCAACGGGCTGGACGTTCTGACTTCGCCGCGGCCCCACACCGGTCTGGAGTCGGCGATGCAGGACACGGACGCCGTGTGGCACGAAATCCTCACCTACACGTTATGGAAGCTGCACCTGGACTGACGGCGAAGGCTTTCGGGCTGTGAGGTGGAAGATGGAAGTACCTGATTGCAGATGGGTTGTGAAAACCGCGACGGATCGCAAATCCACGGAAGCTGTGGAGTGCGGGTGGCGAGAGCTATTGAACTCAGAGGATTAGCGGCCACTTCACAGAATCACAGCTGATTTTCCGGAAAAAATTTGCGCTGACGGCGTCAGATCGAAGGTTTCTGAGCAGCATTACCCGCATATCTCACAGGCTTGTGAGATATGCAGCTTAGAACCAGTGTGCTCCGGCGCGGGGTAATGTTCTGCAGCGAAGCCTGTTGGACCCGGTAATGACGAAGGCCGATACCCGCAGATCCTTCGACTCCATTGGGCGCACGAGGTGCGCCAAATTTCGCTCAGGATGACAAATTTGTATTTGGTGCGAACTTAAGAGACGGGGCACTCGTGGTGTCCGCCGAAATATTATCTTTTATTTCCGAGCTTGAAACGGATGTTTCTTTTGTGTCGGACATCACTAGTTCGCCTGCTTCCTCAGCGCCCGCTTGAGGACGGTTTCGAGGGCGTTTTTCTGTTCCCGGTACTCGGTGGGGGTAATGGTGCCGGAGAATTTCTCGCTTTCGACGGCGAACATTTCCTCTTTGAGGACGGCGAGCAGGGTTGCGTTGTGGGAGCCGTGGGAGTCAGGCGGCGCGGTATATGCGGGAGCAACGTGCGCCGGAGCGGGCGATGCCGCCGCGGCGGAGTCTGGCGCGGTGGCGCGGCGCGGCCGACTGGGTGCAGGAGGGGGCGCGGGAACAGCAGATAGGTCCGCGGGAACGGCGGCTCCCGCCGGGCGGCGGAGCAGGAAGCCGGCCACAGCGGAGAGTCCGAGGAACATGAACAGCACGATCCACCACTTGTATTTGCTGAGCGGGTCGGGGGTGTTGATCGGGTTGCCGATGCCGCCGCCGGGGCCGGAGGGGGCCGTCTCCTGCCCTCCGGCAGCCGCTGCGGCAGCTGCTCCGCCGCCGGTGGGCTGCCCCTGGTCCTCGCGCGGGAGAGAACCGTTTCCGGAGATGGTGAGGGTGAGTTCCTGGCCGGGCTGAACGTTTCTCGCCAGAAGGGTCTGCAGGTTGGGGTCCTGGGGAACGGACTGGAATCCGGGGCCCTTGTAGGCAATGCCCTTGGGCAGCAGGAAGGCCACGTTATCGGCGCGGATCAGCAGTTCCGGCTTGAAGGTGTAGGACCCGGATGCGTAGGGCAGGTGGTACGTGATCTGGAATTCGGTGTCCTTCTCGGCTTCGTCGGGCTGGATGGGGAAATCGAATGTGTAGTGGTTCTTGGCGGCGGCGGGCTTGAGGGCGGTAGAGGTAAACATGCCGAGGGGCCGCTTCGCCTGGGAGCCTTCCACAACGGCGTCGGGCGGGAGCACGACTTCAAATCCGTGGGAGGGATTGTATTCGGTGGTGGGCGGCGAGCTGGTGTTGTGGACCAGGTAGCGCTCTAACACCTGGACTTGCCCGTTCTGGGCTTCGCACTCGTACACCAGGGCTTCGATGGAGATGCCGTTCACATGAGGCGCGGCGTCGAAGACGGGGATATCGCCGGGACCGTTCTCGGGAGCGGCGATGAAGTAGGGACTGCCCTGATGAGTGACGCGCACGAGGTAAGGGCCGTTGCCGGGCTTGTTCAGTGAGTAGCGGCCGCTGCCATCGGTGGTGGCGCTATCGGCGACGCTCATGCCGGCCTGCACGTCGACCAGTTCCACCTTGTCACCCGCGGCGGGCTTGCCGGTGGTCTTGTCGGTGACGGTGCCGCTCACCTTGACGGCGTGGGCGAGAGATGACAGAGAGACAAGGACGGCAAGTACTGCGAAGGATTTGATCGATCTCATCTTTTTCCTGATGTGGTGGAGCCGGTAGCCGGTAGCTACCAGCTCGTAGCTACCAGCACAAACTCTCATGCTTCCTGCAGGTGGTCAATTTCGGCGAGCAGTGTGGCGGTTTCGTTTTCGAGGATGGCGCGCTGATTGTGGAAATCTTCCTCGGGATATTTGCCGGCGCGGTATTCGAAATTGAGGTCGCGCAGGTTTTCGTAGAGCTGTTCCTTGCGCTCGAGGAGGTAGTCGAGGCGGGTTTTCTGGCGCTGGCTGGCGAAGGCGTTCTCCGGCCAGAAGGTGTAGATGAGGGCGCCGAATGCGAGCAACAGGCCGGCGATGAGGCCCTGGGTTTCGGTCATGGCTTAGTAGCCTCCTTCCTCGCCGGTCTCGCGGCGGATTCTGTCGCGCAGGGCGTCGATCTCGGGGTCAGCGGGCTGGGGGATAAGTTCCGACTTGCCGATGGACCAGTGCCGGATGAGCAGGATGGTGCCGAGCAGGGCGGCGGCAAACACCGCGAAGGGCGCGATCCAGGCCACCAGATTGAAACCGGAGGCAGGGGGCGCCGCCAGCACGGTGGCGCCATACTTGGCGGCGAATGACGCGAAGATCTTGTCGTCGTTGTCGCCGTTGGCGATGCCTCCGCGGAGGAGATCGAGTTCTTCAGAAGAGTTGGGGCAGCCCACGTGGTTGCATTCGCCGAGGATTTCGGCGCAGCCGCAGGTGCACATCAGGCGATGGTTGAGGACGTTGTAACGGGTGCCGGCATCGGTGGCGCCGAGGGTGAAGCAGACGGCGACCGCGAGGGCGAGGGCCTGGGCGGATTTGAGCCAGAAGGTGAGGCGGGATCCGAGTTTCCCAGGTCTCAAACCACCCCTGCGACCAAGACCTGTCGCTGGGGACCCCGGAGTCAAGACCTGGGGTACCCGCTTGGAAGCAGGTCCTTCGCTACGCTCAGGATGACAAATCGTTTTGGACGTTCCCTGGGGAAGTGGATGCAGTGTGCCCATCAGTCACCCCCGTGGAGGACCGGCTCGGCGGGCACGGTTCGAACGGCAGGAACGCGCAAGGCGACGCTGGATGGAGTGAGGTTGGGAACGAGGGCTATGAAGGTGCCGAAGACGATGAGCGCGACGCCGGCCCAGATCCAGCCGACGAGGGGGTTGATGATGGCCTTGATGATGGGCTGGCCGGTGGCAGGGTTGGTGCCCTCGTAAATGACGTACAGGTCCCACCACGGCAGGGAGTGAACCGCGACCATGGTCTGTGGCTGGTTGGTGGCCTTATAGACACGCTTCTCCGGCAACATCTGGAAGGCCTTCTTGCCGTCTTTATAGACGTCGAGGATGGCCCATTCGGAGGCGTAGTTGGCGTTGTCGTCCTGGGTGGCGCCCACCTGCTCGAGGGTGTAGGGCCCGATGGCGAGCTTGGAGTGGAGCCCCATTTCGCTCTCGGTATTGGTATTGAAGGCGGAGCCGGCCAGGCCGATGACCACGATGACCACGCCGATGTGGATCAAATAGCCGCCGTAGCGGCGGGTGTTGCGGCGGGTGAGCAGGTACATCGCGGCGAAAAGGTTTCTGCGGGTCTGTTTACTGATGACGTGGGCGCCGCGCACGAATTCGGAAATGATGGCGGCGAGCACCGCCGCGGACAGCGCGAAGGCGACCAGGGCGTAGAAGTTGCCGCTGTCAAACTCGTTGTTCTTGAGGGGATTCACGCCGGCGGCGAGGGCCACGATCGCGGTGAGCCAGAGAGCAATCACGGGGATTACGAAATTGCGGCGGACCGCCCGGAAAGAGGTTGCGCGCCACGGCAGCAGGGGCCCGACGCCGGTGAGGAAGAGGAGAAACAGGCCGATGGGAACCGCGACGCGGTTGTACCAGGGCGCGCCCATGGTGACCTTGTTGCCGACGATGTATTCGCTGATGACGGGGAAGAGGGTGCCCCAGAGGATGACGAAGCAGGCGGTCAGGAGGACCAGGTTGTTGAAGAGGAAGCTGGACTCGCGGCTGACCAGGGATTCGATTTTGTGTTCGGCCTGGAGGTGGTCGCGCTGCAGGACGTAAGTGAAGATGCAGACCGCCAGGACCACGCCCATGAAGACGACGAACCAGGTGCCGATGGAGGACTGGGCGAAGGCGTGGACGGAACTGACCAGGCCGGCGCGAGTAAGGAGAGTGCCCAGCATGGTGAGCAGGAACGTGGAGAAGACCAGCCAGACGTTCCAGCTTTTCATCATGCCTTTTTTCTCCTGCATCATGACGGAGTGGAGAAAGGCGGTGCCGGTGAGCCAGGGCATGAAGCTGGCGTTTTCGACCGGGTCCCAGCCCCAGTAGCCGCCCCACCCGAGGACGGCGTAAGCCCAGTGCATGCCAAGGAAGATGCCGCAGGTGAGGAACAGCCAGGCGACCATGGTCCAGGTGCGGGTGATCTTGATCCACTTCTCACCGGGGTAGCGCATCATCAGCGCGCCGAGGCCGAAGGCAAAAGGCACCGCGAACCCCACGTAGCCCAGGTAAAGCATGGGCGGATGGATCACCATTTCCGGATACTGAAGGAGAGGATTGAGGCCGTTGCCGTCGGCGGGAATCGGCCCGCGGAAGAGCGAAAACGGGGGCGCGGCGAAGTTCAGGATCAGGAGGAAAAACAGCTGGCAGCCGGCCAAAATGGTGCCCGCGTAGGCGTACAGCTTGACGTCCGTTTTATGCCTCAGCCGGAGAATGAATCCATAGGTTCCCAGCAGCAAGGCCCACAACAGGAGCGAGCCTTCCTGCCCGCTCCACAGCGCGGCGAACTTATAACCCGCGGGGAGGGCGCGATTGGTGTGTTCGAGGATATAAGTTATGGAGAAATCGTTGGTAAACGCAGACCATACCAGTGCGAATGCGGCCGCACTGATGGCCACGAAGCCGGCGATGCCGGCGCGTCGCGCCGTATCGGCCAGGCGTTCCGGGGAAATGCTGTGGGCTATGGCCCTGAGCACCGAACGATGGGCCTTCTGCAGGGACCATCCGGAAACCGGGGCGCCGGCAAAGGCGAGGACGTTCAGGGCCAGGGCTCCTGCCAGGAGATTGTAGGCAGCAAGCGCCAGAGCGATCAGTAAAGCAAAACTTCCAAAGGTTGCCATAGAGCTCCAAATAATTGTCGCACGCTGGTATTCCGGCTGCTTTGACGAACCGGCGCACTAACCAGGCGTAGCGCAATCACGCTTCGATACCAGGCAGGAAGACCCGACACCGGGCCAAGGACGTACGTCGAAGCGATCCTTAAGTTGGTCGCGTCGATTTCCGCGGGCGCTTACACGTACCCCACGGACGGAGGGGCTGTCCGTGGACTTGGACCGGGGCAGACGGGGAACCTGCCGGCAAGCCCATTCTCAAGTAGTTTAAGCTTTCGCGGAGTGATTTGGCTCACACCTTTTGATGGAGGGAAGGAGGGATTTTCGGGGGATTCTACGGGGGGTCGGGTTGGTGGGACCGCTGAGGGTTGTCGTTCCCACCTTCGCGACAAGAAACAGAGGCCTCGCGAAGATGGGGCACGGGGCTCCATCCTTCTCAAGCGACGCGGACGCTATATTGCTGCATCATCTTTCGGCTGAGAGAGATGAGCTGATCGGCTGGGGCGGTGCGGGGGAGGAAGCGGACGTTTGGACCTTCGTAAAAGGCGGCTTCTTCCCGGGTGCGGCCGAGTACGAGGACAGGGACGTCGGGCATGCGGGAGGTGAGCTCTGCGACGAATGCAGGGCTTCCAAGGCCCGGGCGATTGAGGCCGACCACCACGAGTCCGAGCCGCTGGGCGAAGCGCGGATCCTCCACGAGGATGAAAGCTTCGGCGGCATCCGTGGCCCGTTGAATGTCGGGGAAATGGCGCCCCAGGATCGACTTACGCACGTGGGCCTGTAGGGGGTCGTCGTCGACCAGCAAAACTGTCGTCATGTGAAATGAACCCTGCGTGGTCCACAGCCTGGGGA
>DASXXV010000317.1:0-66573 GCA_036502905.1 Occallatibacter sp.
TTGGCGTGGGACAAGACTGGGCTGCGGCTCTGGAGTTGACCATCGCCACGAATGGCGCCGAGCCCTATAAGTCCCGCCTGAAAGAGTTGCTCCCGCAGATGATCACCCCGGAGCAGATGGATTTCCGTGGCTGGACGGCAGTTCGCGCGTTACCTTATCTGGACGCGAGCGCGAAAGATCAAGTGCGCGAAGCGGTGAAGACATACATGGCGGGCCTGGACAAGAAGTTGGACGCGACCCCGTTTGGCGTGCCCCCCAGCCTCGGCACCTGGGGCGGATCGGGGGCCGTAGTTGATATGGCGATCCGAATGTACTTCCTGCACAAGGCGTTTCCGGATCTTGTGAGCTCCGAATATACACTTCGCGCCGTCAATTACATTCTCGGCACGCACCCGGTATCCAGCACTTCGTATGTGGCTGGCGTCGGTACGGTCTCGAAGACCAAAACATACAGCAACAACCGCGCCGACAATGCTTACATTCCGGGCGCGGTGATTCCGGGATACATCATCATCAAGCCGGATTTTCCGGAATGCATCGACGACTTCGGATTCCTCTGGTTCGAGGATGAAGCCGTCGTGGCCGGGTCGGCAAGCTGGGTGGTGGCCGGCAATGCTGCGGACGCGATCACTAAGGAATCGAAGTAGCATGAAAATCAGCTATTCGCTTGTGCTCTTGCTTCTGAGTACGACGCTCGCAGCTGTACCCAGTTCTGGTCACAGTTCAAGAGCGCTGCTGTCCCTTGAGGGGCGAGGGATACCAGCAATGGCAAGGAGGAATGGTTATGCGATTGTTCACTCGCCGTGCTTTCATCAGCGCCGGTGCAGCTACGGCCCTCGCGACTCTGGGTTTTTCTAGGCTTGCCTCTGCCACGAAGGTCAGGTTCAAAATTGGGGTGACTGATTGGAACCTGAAGCTGGAAGGCAAAATCGAAGCAATTTCACTGGCCAAACAACTCGGGTTCGATGGAGTGCAGATCAGCATCGGCAAGGGTACAGACAAACTGCCTCTCTCCGATCCCGGGTTGCAGAGAGCCTACCTTGACGAGTCGAAGCGAGTGGATCTTCCAATTGCGTCGCTTTGTCTCGAAATCCTCCATAAGAACTGCTTAAAATCCGACCCATTGGGGCAGCGCTGGGTGGCAGATTCGATTTCCATAGCAAAGGCCATGGGCGTGCGCGTAGTGCTTCTTCCCTTCTTCGGAAAGTGTGCTTTGGAGACCACGGCGGAGATGGACAAGGTTGGCGACATCCTGAAAGAACTTGCTCCTGCTGCCGAGAAGGCCGGCGTCATCCTCGGCCTGGAGGATACGATCTCTGCACGTGACAACGTGCGAATCATGGACCGCACCCAGTCTCCGGCCGTACTTACCTACTACGACGTAGGCAATTCGAGCAGCAACGGGTTCGACGTGGTGAAGGAGATCCGCTGGTTGGGCAGTTCACGAATCTGCGAGGTTCATTTGAAAGACAACCCTCACTACCTGGGAGAAGGGAAAATTGACTTCAAAGCTGTAATCGACTCGCTGGCTGACGTGGGGTTTGATAGGTGGGCACAGCTTGAGACCGACAGCCCTGCGTCCGTGGAGCCAGATATGCGCCGTAACCTGAAGTTCGTCCGAGACCTGATCGCGGGTCGCGGCTCAGCTTGAGGAGTGGATCAACCGTTTCCGATCTGGACTCGTCCTGGCAGATACTGTCCCAGAAAACGCCGCGCCAGGATAAATCCGTCCTTGCGCTGCTGCGGAAAATCGGGAAGGTTGTCGCTGTGCGGCGCATCCCAGAACTGGTCCTCGTGCTCCACTGCGATCCCCCCGTTGAACTGGATCTCGAGCAGCACAGTGAGGAACTCCGGCCAGTTTACGATGCCCTGTCCGGGGATGCGGTAACGCCACCATCCGTGCCCGGCAATGCCCACCTGCTGGAGCACCGGCTGGATGATCTCGGTATCCTTGGCATGCACGGCGAGGATGCGGTCTTTGAATTGCCACGCGACGCGGATCGGGTCAATGTACTGCCGCACGAAATGCGAAGGGTCGAACTCCAGCCCCAGCCGCTTGCTCGCCACGAGGTCGAAGACAGCCTGCATGGCCGCTGGAGTGCTGGCGAAGTTGGCACCGTTTGGGTAGTTCTCCCATCCCATCATCACGTCGAGCTTTTCGCAAACGGGCAGGTATCTTTCATTGAAGACATCGGCGAAGGCCTTGGCCTGATCTTCCATGCCGGCGCCTGCCATTCCGCCGCTGAAGGTTCCCACAAATTTGCAGCCCAGGCGATGGCAAAATTCCAGGGCACGAACGAATTCGGCATTGGCAGTTGCGCGCTTGCCTCTATCGGGATCCGTGTGGTTGGGGCCGAAGTATTCAATGCTGACAATGCGGATGCCTGCATTGCGGGCCGTGGCCAAAATCCGATCGATGGCGCTGTCGTTCAGGTCCGGGTTGAAGTCCGAACCCGGCGTCAGGACTACGCCTTCGTAACCGGCCTGCGCGGCAAAGGCGAGCTTCTCCGGCGAATACGGGGTGATGATGGAGAGCTTGGGATAAGGCGTGTCTGCGGGCATGGATGTCTGCCCCGCAGGCTTCTGGGCCCCCTGTGCCGTCCCCGCCTCTGCCGTCGCAACCTCTGCTCCCGCCAGGCCCAGCGCCGCCGCGGATGTGCCGCCAACCTTCAAGAAATCGCGCCGATTCCAAAACGAGTCTTCGCTCTCCACAGCGTTCGTCTCCTATATTTGCGCAATCGTTCGATGGGGTCGCCTGCCCCGCAGAATTATATAGCGCTGGTCGAGCGATGCGGGGAGCAACGAACGAGAACCATAGTGCGAGATTGAGGAAGAGCAGGGAGAGTATCAATTAAACAGACGAGAAACGGCGCCATGCGAGTCGATCCAATCACTACACTCCACTCCGAATGACTTCCTGGCACTGCTCGAGACTTGTCTCAGCGAGTTGTGCCTATTGTGTCCGCGCTCACTTCAATAAACAAAATATGCCATGAGGCGACAGCGCGTGTCGTCAGCCAGGCTGAGTTCATACGGCCTCAAGAACACGACGATCTTTCGGCGCCGGGTGTACTCTATCGCTGAGCCCGAGGATCGGTTCGGTAGTGCGGCCCCGGGATTGCACGAACCGATAGTGCAGGCGGCCGGTTGTGGTTGGGAAGCCGAGGGTGCCTATTCCCGGGAGATCACGAGTGTAGAACGCTGAACTAGCCAATAGGGGAGATGAGAATGGTTCAGCAAGGACCTTCGCCGGAATCAGAAGTCCGGCAAATTGAACACCCAGGCGGAGAGGCTTCCCCTGCCCCGGTTGAGACTTCGGCCGGCGGGACCTCCCGGGATGCTGTGGCACCTGCGCGGGATAAGACCAGGGCTTCGCAGAGCTGGTGGCGTCGGCTGTGGAAGCCCGATTCCCCGGAACCGCGGACGGCAACCCGGGAGTCGCCACCCTGGCTCATTGCATATTTCTTCACGGGAGGGGCTCCGGTCGCGCACCCCGTTCGCGACGTGAGTCTATCTGGCCTTTACGTCGTGACCGATGAACAATGGTATTTGGGCACAGTCGTTCGCATCACGCTGTCTGATCGGCGCGGGCCGAGCCGCGATCGCTCGATCACGCTGAACGCGAGAGTAGCTCGCCGGGGAGATGATGGCGCGGGGCTGCGGTTTCTGCTGGACGACGAGAAAGGCACTCACTCCGAGCCGATCCCGATTCTCGAGGACGGCGTGGAACGCGTGAGCAAAGTGAAGCTCAACGAATTCCTGCGTCGGCTCAACGAAATCGAATCGTAACAGAGGGTCTGCGGTTCGCTTCGGGATGCTGTCGTGCTTCCCTTGCGGATGCCATGGAGCAGCCCATCCCGGCGTATGTCCTCCGCAGAGGACACCCAGGCAGGAGCGTTCTACGGCAGAGTACGTGCCTCATAGGGAGGGCGTGGCAAAGTTCTGCGAATTGAGGCAGCCAGGCATTCGCGAGGTTGGCCATCCATTTGCAGTGGGAAGCGCATAGTCCGGCCTTAAATTGATCCTTGCTTCCCCGCGACTGGCCCGGCGTAAGGAGAAGCTCGCGTTGAACCGCTTTTGCTTTGGAGCCATTCTATTTGCGGGCCTCGGCGTCCTGCTCGGGGGTTGCGGCAGCAACACTGACGTCAGCACCATCCAGATCACTCCCGCAACTCAGGCCCTCGCGGCCGGCCAGGCGGCGCAATTTACGGCTACGGGCATAATCAGTCATGGCAAACATCCAGCCAGCACTCAGGATGTAACCACCATGGTCAGCTGGGCGTCGAATGCTCCGGCGATCGCCACGATCAGTTCCAGTGGAATGGTCACAGCGGTCTCAGCGGGCACCACCACCATCACCGCCAGTATGCCGAGCGCCGTTTCCGCCACCGCCACTGTCACGGTCACCGGCGGGGGCGGGGGATCCGGCAGCGCCGATATCGTCTCGTTATCGATCCTTCCGGGAAGCCAGGCGGTGCAGGCTCCCGACGAGACGAGCCAGTTCCTGGCGATCGGGACTACAGCCGGCGGAGCAACCGAAAACCTCACTACTCGGGCTACCTGGATTTCAAGCAGCACTTCGGTGGCAACAGTGAATCCTGGCGGCCTTGTGACTGCGGTTGGAAAGGGAACGGCAAACCTCACCGCCATCGTCACCAATGCAGACAACAGTGTGGCGACGGGAACGGCCACATTCACCGTCGCCACCGCGACCTCCGAGCCAATGACAGCTCTCACCATAACCCCAACTTCTGAGGCGCTTTCCGCCTCGGGCCAATCCGGTCAATTCAGCGCAATCGGCACCTTGGGGACGGCCGGGATAACCGCAGATCTCACCAACTCTCCCCACCTCGCATGGACCTCCAGCATTCCATCGGTGGCGTTCATCACGTCGGGCCTGTCGACCGGCAATGGAGTGGTTTCCGGCGCAAGCGTGGGCACCACCACGATTTCCGCGATGTGGACCAATCCCGATAAGTCCGTGTTATTGGCCACCGCAGACGTGACGGTTTCACTCACTGCTCCGCCCAATCCTCTGCTTTCGCTTTCCATCATTCCGAACACGATCAGCATTAGCGACTTGCAGGGTACCGGGCAGTTCCTGGCCATAGGGACATTCGCTAAACCTCCCTACATAAGGGATGTGACCAACTCGGCCAACACGACCTGGATCTCATCGTTCCCGGATGATTTCCCTGTGAATAGCAACAGTGGGGGAACATCCAGCGCCAGCGCCGGCATTGTGACGGCCTATGCTTCTGGATCCGCCACCATCATCGCCGAGTACACTGACCCGGACAGTCTAACCATTCAAACCGCCACGGCGACCTTCAATTGTCCCCTGGTGATACCCGATCCGACGACGCACCCGCCCACTCCGCCTTCCTGTTATTACGGCCAGGGAGGGCCTCTCAAGGCGACTCTGACGGTGTACGGCGAAGGTCTGAATATCAGCAACTGGCTGATTACGGCTCCTTCCGCCACCGGCACGCCGGACGTGATTCATTGCGGTCCGGGTTGGGCTGTGGACGGACATACCGATGGTTCCGTTTGCGTAGGAATCTATCCGCTGCTCACCGGCGGCCAGCCGACCACCATTACTCTGACCGCTCACGGTCGGCCGGGAGTTGCATTTGGCGGGTGGACTTACAACTGCATCGCTCAGACGGTGACCGAAACCGGAGACAACACCTGCACGATCCAATTGATTTCGCACGATGGAGGCTCGGTGAACGCAACCGTGGGCGCTATCTTCAACAACACAGCTCCCTAAAACGAGAGCAGCAAGCACAACATGGGAGAGCTTTCTTCGGGGAGACTCTCCCCGGTTTGCCGTCCAGGAGTTTGGTACATTTGCGCAATACAACTGATCCACTTGAACTATGAGACCTGAGAAAGTAGCGCTGTGGGGAATGCTGGCGGTGGCGACTTGCTTGCCGGCCGCCGCTGCTGCCGCCCAGGCGACCGACGACGATCGTGTTCCGATTTCGAGGCCGGTACGACCATCGACCACGATAACGAGCCGTGGAGGCGATCAGACCAGCGAGCCGATCCACATCGCGGTTCCACAGATTACGGTCGCTACTCCGCCTGCGGCCCCGGCGCTGTGGCCTTTGCACGATCGCATACTGTGGGCGGCTTACCTGATCCTCGCCCTCGTGGGGTACGCCGGCATCCTGGTGGCGCGCTCTACCCTGAAGAGGATTGAACAGCAGGCGAAGTATGTGGAAGAGGCGATTGCGTCGGCCTCTGCGGCGGCGCAGACCGCATTGCTGCACGCGCAAGCCATGATTCGATCGGAAAGGCCGTGGATCGCGGTCACAGCGGAGTCATCTCCAGACGTAGAGCACGGCTCGATCGTGGTGGCGACGAACCGAGGGAGGGGCCCCGCGAGGATTGTAGCCACGGTCGACAGAATTGTCAGCGCGGTCGACGAAGCGCACTTGCCTCCCGTTCCGGAGTACGGGATCAAGCCAGAATCAATGGCACCGGTTCCCATGATTCTGCTTCCTGGAGAATCAACCGCTATCCGGACGTTTGGTCGCCAGGATGTAAAACGGTTCTGTCTCACCGGGGAAAAACTGAAGCAGATTGAAGACTGGACGGAAAAGATATTTATCTACGGAAAGGTGACTTACAGGGACCTGAATGCGCCCGACGACTCGGGTGACCATGAAAGCTCATGGTGCTGCTGGTATATCTACGGACAGAATAAGAGCGGGCTGGTAGCGATACGAGTTCCAGCATTCGCGGTGCTAACGTGAGCGCTTATCCGATGTGAGAAGGATGGAGAGACCATTCGCTGAAGCCAGGTGGCACGGATTCCCACATACGATGCAATTGTCCCGCCCGAGAAGCGAGAACCAGGCACCACGAGATAGCTCTTTGCAACCGCCTCACTCCTGGTCGCGTTGCGATTCGGCGCCTGACCGTTTGGCGCCTTAATCAGAATAGGCCGCCGCCCGCTGTTCAAACATCTCCGATTCGGCCAGGCCGATCAATCGATAGAGATAGGCGCGCGACATGCCGAGGCTGCGGGCCGCCAACGCCTTGTTTCCATTGTTCTCACGAACGGCAGCGACAGCCAGTTTGATCTTATAATCCCGTAATTGCTTTTCAAACGAACCGGAAGGAAGGTAATCGTCGATGTTGACCACCGAACTGTCTTCCGAGGAGTAATCCTCGTCGTGAATCAGAGTGAGGTCTTCTGCGCGAATCGAACGTCCAGGGGCATCAATAATTGCTCTCTGAATGACACTTTCAAGTTCGCGCACGTTTCCCGGCCAGGAATGGTCGAAAAGCAACTCCATGGCCTTCGGTTCGATTCGATCGACAGGCTTTCCAAACAAGATGGAATAGCGGCACAGAAAGTGATTGGCCAGCAAAGGAACATCGTCGGAATGGCTCTGGAGCGATGGAGCCTGAATTCGTACCACGTTAATGCGGTAATAAAGGTCCTGGCGAAACTTCCCTGTTGCCACCAGTTTGGATAAATCCTGGTTGGTGGCAAAAACCAAGCGTGCCCGCAACGGGATGAGGCGCGTGCTGCCAAGGCGGCTGAACTCCAGTTCCTGAACGACGCGCAGCAGTTTGACCTGAGTCGAGAGGCTGAGTTCGCCAATCTCATCGAAAAAGAGCGTGCCGTCTCCGGCTTTCTCGAGATAGCCTTCGTGGGATCCCACTGTTCCGGTGAAAGCGCCATTGGCATGGCCAAACAGTTCGGACTCAATCAGGGTTTCCGGGATAGCCCCACCCGAAACGGCCACGAAGGGCTGCGAGGAGCGCGGACCGAGATTGTGGATGGCGCGAGCGATCAATTCCTTCCCCGTACCACTTTCGCCGGTTATCAGGACAACCGCATTCAAATTTGCGACGTTTCGCACCTGCCGATACACGCGCTGCATGAGGGGCGATGTCCCGATGAGCCGGTCGCAACCAGCGGCTTCGTCGAGCCGTTCCTCCGCACTCTCCAATTGCCGCTTCATCGAGACGGTCTCGTTTGCCCTTCTAAGCAGATTCTTAAGCTCTCGAATCGAGGGAGGACGTCGGCAATAACCGAAGGCTTCCTGATTTATGAATCCGCTAGCCCTGGAGTACAAGTCTTCATCCGCCATAATGACTGCGGGAACCCCCAGGCTGATGAGGCGCCTGGAGGATTCGATACTCTTCTCCAAACCGTCGCGGTTGGAGTAGAGATCCAGGATTAAGACATCGCAACGGGCGGCCCCAACCAGGTTCTTGATGTCTTCCCCATCGGTTTCCTGCCGGAGGTGGAACTCCCTGCCCAGGGCCGAGGATAAGAGCGGTTGAAGTGTGCGATCCTCCGAATACAGTACGACCTTAATCATGACCGAAGTCCCCTCGTGCACTCATACCAGACTTAATCGGAAGAAGGACGATACTATATCGCTCAAAACGCTCTCGCAATACCCCTTTAGTCACAAGCCAATGGTCACAGGCAAACTTACATAAGTCGTTAACTTAGCCAAACAGAAATTCTGGATATTGCCTGAAAGCTATCCGGTCGGGAGTAACCCTCAAGAATCGTTCCCGAATTGATGCGGGACCCTTACGATCCGTTGCACGCCGCAGCCCCTCTCTCTCGCCCGGTAAGTACCACTCCTGCAGTCACATACAAGCATCAACGTAGTGGGTAAATGCGAAAGGATCGTCTGCCTTGCCGGGGCCGCCGCTATGGTCCACTTAAGGTGCATCTTTATGTACAGCTTCGGATCTTGCATGTGACCTCGATCACATGCTGTTCGTTCTTACTTGTAATGTTTTGTCATGCGGCCCATTAGTTGCAAACATATCTATGTGATTTAGATCACATATTCGCGGGACAACTGAACGATTACTACGCGGGATATATATGGGCGCGAGCACGCTATCGCGTGTTTCAACTCGACATGATTTCGATTTGATTCCGGTTGCGCGGTGCTGGCGTGAAGTCTCTTTCGTAGAAGCGAGGCGTGCGGAGAAGATCCCGATACCGAACCGTTTTCGAGGGCAAAACAATCCAATTCGAATCGAGTCTCGCTTTCCTGGACCTTTCGTTGGCATTGCCGGAGTGGAGCGTGCGTTGTGTCCGCGCGGGAGGACGTCCGTCCGCAGTGGTGTACACCGTCGCTGGATCTACTTTGCCCAACTGCATGAATTTGCGGCTGGTTGCGTTTTGGAGATTTGGTGTGCCAATTGCATGGGGAACTGGTGCCGGCTTGATTGAAAAGACGGTGGAGGCAGAGCCGTGAACTCGTTTGCATGGTGGCCAACATTGGTTGTTCTGGTGTTGGCATCGATCACAGATTTAACGAGGAGGCGTATACCGAACTGGTTGGTGCTTCCATTTCTGGTTGCTGGCTTCGTGGTGTCTGGCTGGTTACATGGCCGGGAGGGAATCGGACGAAGTCTGGCTGGCGCGGGGCTGGCGGTGTTGCTATGCGGAGTCTTCTATTGGCTGGGTGGATTGGGAGCGGGCGACCTGAAATTGTGCGCCGCCATCGGGGCCTGGATCGGCCCTCACCAGTTGTTTATCGCCCAGGTTGCAACCGGCATTGTGGGAGGGATATGGGTCCTGGTCTGGGCGATGTATGCCGGTTTTCTGCCCGATTTGTTGAAGGGGAGCGGGGATCTAGCGTTCGGATGGGTCGGGCGTGGAAAGCTTCGGGATCCTGAAATGACGCTTGATAATCCGCTGCGGCGCAAGATGCCCTATGCGCCGGCTATCGCCATCGGGACACTCCTCTCATTTTTTGCGGTCTAACCGCCGGATATATACCATGCCTAATGCAATTTTTCCGCTACTGTCAAGCACCCACAAAGCATCGAATGGCGCCATCGGCAACCCTGCCACAGGGAATGGCGGTTCTTCGACTCACGGAGAGCAGAAGGCCGAACCAAAGGGCCTGGAGGCGTTGTCGGTTGTACTGATCGGTCCCGACAAGCCGCCGCGCGCGACCGTCGCCATGGCATTTAATGCATACCCCTTAATGGAGGTCAAGGTTGCCGCCTACCCGTCGAGTCTGAACGAATTGTCTAGCTTGACCGACCACCGCGATGTGGTGATTATCGACCTGGATAACGATCCGGAATTCGCCCTCGAACTGGTCGAGAAGGTCAGTGTCCTCGGCACCACTACGGTGATGGTCTTCTCCACCGATGCGAGTCCGGATAAGTTGATGCGCAGCATGCGTGCGGGCGCCCGTGAGTTTCTTACGGTTCCTTTCGAGCGGAGCAACATGGAGGAGGCTTTGATTCGCGCCTCGGCGCGGCGTCCGGCGAGCGGGCGCACAAGAATGGAGATCGGCAAGTTGCTCGCGTTTATCGGCGCCAAAGGGGGCGTCGGAGTGACCACGCTGGCGTGCAATTTTGCCCTGGCACTGGCTCAGCAACCGGACCAGAGTACACTGCTGATCGATCTCGCTGTTCCATTAGGAGACGTGGCGCTGACCCTGGGGATCCAGTCGGAGTTTTCAACATTCAACGCACTGCAGGCCGTTGATCGGTTAGATTCAAGCTTCCTCTCCAAGTTACTGGTGAAGCACCCCTCCGGTCTGAACGTGTTATCGGGCCCGAGCAGGTTCGTTCCCCGGCAGTTTACGAACCAGGCCATTGCCAGGCTTTTTGCGGTTGCGCGGCAGACCTTCGATCATGTCGTGGTCGATGCCGGATCGAGATTGGATCCCACAGAGATATCTCTTCTCAATGATGCATCGGTGATCTATCTCATCACCCAGGTGGGCGTGTCCGAACTGCGCAATTCAAATCGATTGATCTCGCAATCGCTGACCGGGATCTCCGCGAAGATCGAAATCGTATTGAATCGCCATAACCCACGCTCTACGACCGTTCCTGAAGACTACATTGCGAAGGTACTTACAAAGTCGCCGCAATGGAAGATACCCAATGATTACGCGTCGGTTCAACGTTTGCAGATTGATGGAATACCCCTGATTCCCGGAGATTCGCCCATATCTCATGCGATCGAGGAGATGGCGAGCTCGGTGACCGGGCAGGCTGCACCGAAGAAAAAGAGGAAGGGCTTCAGCTTATTCGGATAGCGGCTCTCGGCAACGGCCAGGTCTGGAGGAAGATCTTTGGTGGAAACGCTCAGTCTCGAATCGTACAAGGCGGAAATACATCACGCTCTGATCTCCAAGCTCGATCTGGAAAAGCTGTCGCGCATGAATTCTGATCATGCGCGCTATGCGGTTCTGGAATTGATCAAAGAGATCATGGCCGGCCAGAAGATGCCGCTGAATTACGAAGAGCAGGAAAAGGTCCGCAGCGAGCTCGTAGACGAAGTATTCGGTTTGGGTCCGCTGGAGCCCCTGCTCCGGGATAAGTCCATCTCCGACATTCTGGTAAACAACAAGGATCATATCTTCATCGAAAAGGGCGGGTTGCTGCAAAGAGTAAACACTTCGTTCCGTGACGACCGGCACCTGATGCAGATCATCGACCGCATTGTCTCGCGGGTGGGTCGCCGGGTGGACGAATCATCGCCAATGGTTGATGCCCGGCTTCCGGACGGATCACGTGTAAACGCCATTATTCCCCCCCTGGCGCTTGATGGGCCTTCGCTTTCGATCCGTCGTTTCGGCACCGGGCCGATAGAAGCCCGCCAACTCGTGCAGCTGAAAAGCATCTCCGCCGAAATGATGGAAGTGCTGGCGGCGGCGGTAAAGGCGCGCGTCAGCATTCTCGTGTCCGGCGGCACGGGCGCCGGCAAGACGACCTTTTTGAATATTTTGTCGCATTTCATACCCAACAACCAGCGGCTTGTCACGATTGAAGATGCGGCCGAGCTCAACCTCGCCCAGGAGAACATCGTTCGGTTGGAGACACGCCCGCCTAACATCGAGGGCCAGGGCGCAGTCCGCCAGCGGCAACTGCTGATTAATAGCCTCCGAATGCGCCCCGACCGGATCATCATTGGTGAAGTACGCGGCGAAGAGGCCTTCGACATGCTGCAGGCAATGAATACCGGCCACGAGGGTTCATTGACTACGATTCACGCGAACACCCCGCGTGACGCGATCGCCCGGCTGGAATCCATGGTAGCGATGGCCAATATGAATCTACCGGAAAAAACGGTCCGGCAGCAGATAGCCTCCGCAATTGCCATCGTAGTTCAGTGCAGCCGCATGAGCGACGGCACGCGCAAAGTGACAAGCATCTGCGAGGTCACCGGCATGGAAGAGAACACCATTTGCATGCAGGAGATATTCGCATTCAACAAAAAAGGCATCGGAGCCGATGGAAAGGTGATTGGCATCTTCCAACCTACCCGGATCCGTCCCCGATTTCTGGAAACGCTGCGCGTGTCGGGCATCGTGCTTCCGCAAACACTTTTCGATCGTGAAACCCTGGTGCAGTGAACATAGGACGCGTTAAGTATGGTTTTGATTGTCATCCTGGCCTTTCTGGGAACCTTCACGCTGATCGCGGTGCCTCTAATTGCCGCGGCGAGGGGGCCAATAAAGCGGTCCAAGCAGGTGATGTCAGCTCTCGACTCGGCCCTTGCCAATGAAGGTCCGATAAGCCGCGAGAGAGTTATTGATCTTCGTAAAGAAAAGCTATTCAGCAGTATCCCGTGGCTGAATAGAAAGCTGCTGCGCTTGGAACTGGGACCGCGCCTGCAGAGATTGCTGGATCAAGCCGCTCTTAACTGGACGCCGGGACGGCTGTTGCTCTTATGCGGCGTATGCGCGGTAGTGCCGGCTTATTTTGCTAATCTGCGCTTCCGGCATGCGTTTCCGGCGGTGTTGGTTGGGCTGGTGACGGGTGCCGCGCCGCTGGGGTGGGTGCTGATAAAGCGCGCCAAACGCATGGAGCAATTCATAAAGGAATTACCCGAAGCTCTTGATCTTATGGTAAACGGACTGCGTGCAGGCCATAGCCTGATCTCGGCCTTAGGGCTGGTGGCCACTGAATGTCCCGATCCGGTGAAGGGTGAATTCAAAGTGTGCTTCGAAGAACAAAACTATGGGGTGGAACTAAAGACGGCCTTTGAAAACATGATTAACCGCGTTCCGGAGCACGATCTGAAGATTGTTACCAGCGCAATCATGATCCAAAGGGAGAGTGGCGGCAACCTTGCCGAGTTACTTGAAAAGGCTGCGGAAACCATTCGCCAGCGGTTTCGCCTAAAACGCCAGATCAGGACCCACACCGCACAGGGGAGGATGACGGGGATTATTCTAAGTTGCTTACCGCTCTTCTTGGGAATAGTGCTCTATTTCATCAATCCTGACCTGATGAGTGCCCTGTGGACGAACCCCTTGGGCATCAAGCTCATGTGGATCTCCGGAGGAATGACGGTTCTGGGCGGATTGATCATTCGCCATATCGTCAACATCGACGTTTAAAGGTGATGCATGGTAACTGCGATGGTTTCCTTTCTCGTTGTGTTCCTGCTGGTCGCGGGCGCGGGGATTCTTTTGTCCTATCGGCAAACCATGGTTCATCGCATTACCCGCGCAATCGACCCCACGCCCGTCCACCAGAAGCTGACGCTGCGAAGTCTTGTACAGAACACGGGATCTTCGATAGGCCGCGTCGCAGAGCAGTTCAGGCATGTTCTTCCGAAGAGCCAAAATGAAATCTCCGCTACCCGCGCGCGCCTCAACCGTGCCGGCTATCGCAACGATGCGGCGGTGAATATCCTCAATGGCTCGAAAGTATTGGTTCCGCTGCTGCTGTGCATTGTGGCGCTGGTGACAGGATGGGGGAAACTGAATCCCTTCCTCGTATATCTGTTGGCCCTGGGCATAGGATTCCTCGGACCGGATTTCTGGCTGGACCGGCGGATAAAAGGCCGGCAAAGTCGCATAAGGCGGGGTCTGCCGGACGTACTCGACATGTTGGTCGTCTGCACGGAAGCTGGTTTGAGCCTGGACCAGGCAACGGCACGCACCACGGAAGAGCTAAGCAGGGCGCAGCCGGATCTATGCGATGAATTAAGTATCGTCGTGCTGGAGCAACGGGCGGGACGTGCTCGCTCCGAAGCGTGGAAACAGATGGCCGAACGAACGGACGTGGATAGCCTGCGCAGTCTGGTTTCGATGTTGGTGCAGTCGGAAAGGTTCGGGACGAGCATCGCCAAAACCATGCGCACTCACGCGGATTCGATGAGGGTCAAGCGTATGCAGGAGATGGAAGAGATGGCCGCAAAGACCTCGGTGAAGCTGGTCTTTCCGCTGGTGCTGTTTATCTTCCCCTCCGTTTTTCTCGTGACCCTGGGTCCCGCGATCATTCGGGCGATCGAGTCATTCAGTAAGAACAACCATTAAAGGAAGGAGGAAGACTAATGGACAATAGCATGCTTATCCGGGTTGTCGCCGGTGTGCTGGTGGTAGTCATTATGGCGGTATTAATTATGCGCCGCCGTTCTCGCGCCAAGTAAGCCATTTCGCTCACAGGTTCCGTTGGAAACCGGTAACGGACGAACAACGGAGCTTGTGAGCTGTACCGGCGTCGATCGTCGGGGAGCGCTCATAACCGATCCTGGCGAAAGGAGGAACTCGAAATCGAGGCCGAGATGGCCTGATCCGTGTTGCCGGCGGCCTGCTCTTGCGATCGTTCGGTGTCTCTTCCAACGTGATCCTGCCCGGCCAGATAGCGTTGGACCATAAATCCGAAGGCTCGCTCCAAGAGCCTCGGTCACGGTAAGCGTGTCGTGACAGGGACCGCTCCGGGCGGCCCGAGAGAGTTCTCGCGAGGAAGGAGTTTTATTGCTTTTGGGCGAGCGCTCGTGGTCGGACCCATGGGCTCTCACCGAGCGCGACGAACAAAGACGGAAGGGTTCGGAGCAACCTGGAAAGAAGTAGGGCCGCGAGGTACAGCCCGCGGATCGGAGTTGTTATGGAATTGCGGATGTACTGTGCATACAACCAAACTCGGGAGTGTTTTCTCGGGCTGGAAGTAGCCGTGGGGGATTTTTCCTACCGGGCGCTCAGCAAGCAAGGAGCCTTGACGGTTGGACCCAATGAAGGCTTGTGGCTGAGGCCGTTCCGGGGAATGCCGGACTCAGGAGTAACCGGTCCAATCGACTTGATCTATCTGGATAAGGATTGTTGTGTTATCGATCTCGTTGAGTCCTTTCCCGCCGTTTGCGCGGTTGCTTCGAACGAGGCGATAAAAAGCGTTTTGGTGTTGCCGACGCATTCCATCTTTTCGTCGGAGACGCGGGTGGGCGACCAGCTCGTGTTATGCGTCGCCGAGGAAATGCAGCACCGGCTGGAAAGGCTCTCCAGTGAGGCATCCGAGGGCAGCGCCGCGCCTGTGGCGGCCCTCTCCACGCAAAAGCCGCTGGAGAGTCGGGATGAAAGATTCGCCGCAGCGGAGAAAATAGCGGAAGCCGAGGGGATCAGATCGGGAGCCTTACCCCAGCCACCCGGGCCCAATTCTGAAAAGGGACGTTTTGATTCACCCAAGAGCTGGCTGCGTCGCTGGTGGTCAACCGAGGCCCGGCAAGCTCGCCGGCACCCCGCTCCTGGATTGGCGGCCTTTTACTGGAGTGGCCTTCCTCCCAATCCCCATTACATTCGAGATATCAGCTCCACCGGGCTTTTTCTGCTTACCGAGGACCGTTGGTACCCGGGGACATTGATTCTGATGGCCTTGGAGAACAAGAACGATGCGGATCAAGATCAGGAAAAGGTCATCTCGATCAACGCGCGCGTGGTGCGCTGCGATCGCGATGGCGTTGCCTTGCAGTTCGTGGCTACATGCCCAGCGCCAACGCGCGATACGGTTCCAGCAACAGCGGACCGGAAGAAAATCGAAGAATTCCTGCAGCGAATCGGGGATCAGAAGTAATGACCGTTCCGTCTCGCTGGCTTAAATTCGGTGTGCATATGCGGCGATTGTCTGGACAAGGAGTTTTAGGGGGTCAACAGTCGCGGGGAGTGGAGAAATGAGCGTTTCAGACAGCTGGCGTGCGCATGCAAGCTCCCGTCCCGGACGCTGTTCTGTGAAAGTGAATGGGAAAGAGCGGCAACAGCGAATCGGCGATCGGGGTTGCATCGCGCTCTGGTCCAGGCAGGAGGGCAATCAGTTGGTTGAGTTCGCCCTGGTGCTGCCGATCCTGATGATGGTCATGATGGGAATTGCCACCATCTCGATCACCATGAACAACTATCTGCAACTGACAGAAGCCACAGGCAGCGCTGCGCGCGCGGTTTCAATCGCCCGGGGAAACACTCTCGATCCATGTAACAAGGTTTACACGGCGGTTACTCAAGGTGCGCCGAGGCTCACTGCCTCGAATTTGACGCTCACGCTGACACTTAACGATAAGGACGGGGCCAACCTGGGCACCTATGGGCCCACCGCGGGATCTCTCACATGCAGCAGCGCCAGTTACACTTCGGGTGCGCCCTCCTATCTACAGCAGAGCGGATCCGCTACGGTTACGGTGACCTATCCCTGTAACATGACGATTTATGGAATCGATTATGCGCCGGGTTGCACATTGCAAGCTCAAACTACGGAGATGGTCCAATGAAAAACTCATTGAAGGCTAAGTTATGCCGCAGATTGAGGGACGAAAAGGGAGCGGCGCTGGTTTACGTGGCGCTTATGATGACCATCCTCGTGGGATTTGCAGGTTTGGCCATCGACACAGGGCAGCTTTTCTATTGTCATCGTGAGCTGCAGGCGGCCACCGACGCGGCAGCCCTGGCGGGCGCGGAAGATCTTCCCAACGCCACTGCCATTACCACAGCCGCATCGTTTAGCGCCATGCATGGAATGAAGAATGCCAACGCGAATCTGGGAACGGTTCAGATGGTATCCGGGTACCCTAAGGCAGTATGCCTGACCACCTTGACAAATATGGGGATGTCTTGCGTCGCACCCATGAACGCCAACGCCATGCAGGTGCAGCAGACCGCCGCTATACGACCGTTTTTTATGGGGGTTGTGGGCATCTCAACCCTGAATATCACAGCGTCTGCGACGGCATCGATGCAGGGCTCGGCCGCGGTCCCCTACAATGTTGCCATCGTGCTTGACGCAACGGCATCCATGGCCAGCACCGACTCGAAGTGCAGCAATTTGACAAGGCTCGAATGCGCAAAGCGGGGTGTTCAAACGCTTCTCGGGAAGTTGTATGCCTGCACATCGAGTTATGCAACCTGCCCTACGGATGGGACCAATTCGGTCGACCGGGTGAGCCTGTTCACTTATCCGAACATAACAGTCGGCACGCAAAACAAGGAGTACTGCGCCGCCTCCGGCGCCCCTAACATTCCGGTCTACTCGTTCCCGGTGGCGGGAGCGAGTAGCTATGCCCCCTCCGGCAGTACAACGGCAACATACCAGGTTGTTAACTGGACGAACGATTTCCGCACCTCCGATACGACCAGCGGGACGACTACGCTCAACAGCGCGTCAAATTTTATAAAGGCGGTTAACGGAAACACTAAGTTTGGGGGAAGCGGTTCGTCTTGCGGAGGCATGCAAGATCCGGGAGGACAAGGGACTTTTTTCGCCGGCGCAATCTATGCCGCGCAATCAGCACTGGTCGCCGAACAGGCATTGCATCCGGACTCGCAAAACGCGCTCATCGTCCTCAGCGATGGGGACGCAAATTCGAAGTACTATACGACGCCGAAGCAACACGGGAACTCCTCCTCTTCGGGCACCAGTCAGATGGCCTCTACGGATGTAAACGGCACGGCGATCACCGGCTCCGGAACATACCCCTCGTATAACAATCAATGCGCCCAGGCAGTGACGGCGGCCTCCGCGGCAAGGACGGCCGGAACCAAGGTATTCACCGTGGCCTATGGAGCTGCGAATTCTGGTTGCTCGACTGACAGCCCTGCGATCAGTCCATGCACAGCGATGCAGAACATGGCCAGTCCAGGAGGATTCTACTCCGACACCTGCTCCTTCGCTGCGTCGGCAACAACGATCGATCAGATCTTCGCAGATATCGCGTCGAGCTTCACGGTAGCGCGCTTGATTCCGGACGATGTTAATTAGGAAATTGCGAAGTACAGTTAATGTTGTTTTCGACTTACACCTCAGGGTGCATACAGTGCTGTGCGGACAAGCGTTTTATTGGGAGCCAGGAATAATCAGCATGACTTCGACCCGGGTAGGATGTCCGCCTTGGGCAGCGGGTCTGAATTGCCACTTGTAAAGGCACTGGAGAACAAAGTCGGCCTGCTGGAAGGACGCCGGAAGAATGACCTTAAGCGCTTCGAACGCTCCATCCTGATTGATGAACCCATTCACGATCAAGGCATCGGCATCGATTGAGCCCGGGGGAAGATCGGGACGCACGATGCTGTACGGCCAGGGAGCCTCAAGGCGAGCGACATTTCCCGCTGCCGCCGCGTCAACCAGGGGAGGAAGGGAGTATTGAAGAATCCAAGCCTGTGCGAGTCCAACATGAAGATTCACAGTGTAGATCAACCTTCCGCTCCACACACTTTGTATTTGCGGAAACCGGTCTTCGAGGGAGTTACCAACTACCACGGCTCCGAAGCGGCCGTCTTTCGCCACGGTAATGATGGTGGCAGAACGCTGCGTTTCTGCGAACGGGGTGGCATTATTCTCCAGCCTTGTACCGGAATGATCCGTCTCGGATGCCGCGCCGTTTTGGCGTCCTGGCGCGAAGGGACGATTTTTGCCGGAGTCTTCGCCCTGGAGGGCCTCTCCGGCGTTTTCGCCTAAGTGGTCATGACCCGGCAGATTAGGATTTCTTGCCTGGTCTCCGCTCACTTTACTTTGGATTTGTGATCCCGCAGATTGGCTGATAGGAGGAAGAATAACGCTTTTGTCTTGCGACCAAAAATCTGAGACCGACAGCAGTGGTGCCAGTGCAGGCTTAACAGAGGCCTGCGAGACGCTTACAGGAGGTTTCTGCATCGCGTCATTTTTGTGAACCACCAGAGGCGACGTGGTGCCGGCAGGTGGTTGATAGTCTCTCCCGGGCACATTGGTCGAGGGAAGAGCGAGGTTCTTGAGGGCCAATTCCTCATTCGGGGAACTAATCGAAGGAGTCACACTGGCGGCATGGAGTTCTTCTGGAAGGGGAGAAACGATAGTTTTCGCCGGTATCGTGCCGGGCCTCCACATCACAACGGTGGGGACCTGAATCTCATTATGGAACTCCAGATCGGACCGGTCAGGCTGGATCAATATCTGGGTACCTGTCTCAGCAGGACGGACCAGTGCTGGCTCCTGTAAATACGCTGCCATTTTCTCGCTTAGCGCGGCACGCGCAATCGCGCTCGAAGGCTGATCATCATGGGACGTCTCCCCGGGTGCACGCCGCGCTCGCGACTCGGTCGGGTCCAGCTCAAGATGACGCACGATGTACCGCTGGCCTTGAGTTGAGTCGATTACGCGAGGCGAGTACATGGCGGCGAAGCCGATGATTGCCGACGCGACGCCGTGAGCCAGAATGGAAGCGACCAGGGGAGACATCGCCTGCTGAAAATCAGCGCTCTCGGAAAACACCGTTATCGTGCGGGATGACATCATGGATGGTCAAAACGTCTCGGTCGTCACCCTTGTGGTTGGACAGGGGTTAATAAACCGGATCTTCGCCTTCCTCTCTATGCGAGCGGGGAGAAGCTAGCGCTATCAGAATGGCCGAATTCTTTTGTCACAAACGGGTAACTCGCAGTTCTTTCTCAATGAGCCCTTTAGTAAGGACGAATCCATCACATTAGCTATCTTCCTCTTACTTATTTTCGTTGAAAGATGTAAGATTATAGCACTATTCAATTGGACTTGTCGGATGTGGTTTGCGTGCGCAAGATACGCGTGCTGAGAAGTAGTGCCATTGCGGGCTTTGTTGCCGCCGGGGGCAGAAAGGCAGAACTGAAGTTAGTCAGTTCTCACAGGCTGGGAAATGAACCGAAGACTTATTCCGATCCTCTTTATTGCAACTTTGATAGGTGGCGCATGTGCTTTCTACGCGTATCACATTGCAGGCTCGCATATGGCAGCACCAGCTACTGTGCGGATCGTCGCTGCCAAGGAAAACATCAAGATCGGCACTTTGCTGACCAGTGCTAACCTGAGCACCATAGAGATCGCGGGAGCACTTCCAAAGGGCGCCATTGTCAAATCAGAGAACGCGATCGGCCGCGGAGTGGTTTCGAATCTCTATCAGGGGGAGCCCATTCTGGAGGACCGCCTCGCGGCACCCGGTTCGGGCGGCGGCCTGGCGGCGACCATTCCCGCCGGGATGAGAGCGTGCGCGGTGAAGGTGGACGAAGTGGTGGGCGTTGCGGGATTCGTGACCCCAGGAATGCGCGTGGACGTCGTGACTTCAGGAGCACCTTCGGGAGGGGTATCGGGAACGCCAGGCATCATGGCGAATACGATTCTCCAAAATATCGAGGTGCTTTCGGCCGGCACGGATATCCAAAAAGACGACGACGGCAAACCCAAACCGGTCAAGGTAGTTAACCTGCTGGTTACTCCGGAACAAGCAGAAACCTTGACCCTGGCCTCCAACCACCTGGCGATCCAACTGGTGTTGCGCAATCCATTGGATACCAAAATCAACCAGGTCCCGCGCGCCTCTCTTGCCAGCCTTCTTGCCGGTGAGGTTGCCCCTGCCCCATCCGTCAAACCTGTTTTCAGGGTTATGCGCAAAGAGGCGCCAAAAGCATTTTCGATCGAGGTTGTTACCGGCTCCAAACGTAGTGAATTAAAGGTCGCCGTACCCGAGGAATAAAAGTGAGAAGCAAGGCAGACATAACCATTGCATGTGTTGGCGCATGGTCAATTTTTCTATGCTCCGGGACCCTGCATGCTCAGGGGTCTCCATCTCCTTCCGCATCTTCCCGCTCCGCTTACCGGGATTCAGCCGACGAGTTGTCGGTCACCGTGGGTAAGACGGTAGTGGTGGATTGCGCCCAGCCCGTCGCTCGACTGGCGCTGGGCCTGGGAGATTTGGCTGAAGTTTCCGCGGTGAGTCCCACCGAGATCGTGGTGAGCGGCAAGGCTGCCGGACAAACCAGCCTGGTCATCTGGGACACGCACGGAGGGCGCCAGTTCTTCGACGTGACGGTGCTGGCTGCGAAAACCGGTTTCGGCGACCCCCTGGAACCTGTTCGCCGCGAACTGAAGACGGAGTTCCCGGGTCAAGATTTAAAAGTCAGCCTCGAGAATGGCAGCGTGATTCTGCGCGGCACGGCGAAGGATCTGACCAGCGCGCAGCGCGCGTTGCAGATCGCCTCCAGCGCAGGCAAAGTTCTCAACCTGCTCAATGTCCAGGTTCCAACCGCCGACCCGCAGATTCTGCTTAAAGTGCGATTCGCCAGCGTTGACCGCAACCGGGCCCGTGACTTAGGGATCAACTTCTTCAGCCTCGGATTTGGAAATGTCCTCGGTGGAATTACGACCGGTCAGTTCTCGCCGCCTTCGATCTCGGGCGGGGGCAGCGGCGGCTCGGGTAATTCGGGAGGAGTCTCCGGCCCGGGAGGCACGGCTGCGGTTCAAAACGAGCTGAATATCCTGGCCTTTCTTCCCGGCCTGGGTGTGGGGGCAACCGTAAAAGCTCTCGAGACCCAAGGCGTGGTCCAGGTACTGTCGGAACCTAACCTCCTCGCGACGAACGGCAAACAGGCCAGTTTTCTGGCCGGTGGTGAATACCCCTATCCTGTCGTGCAGGGAACGGGCGGCCAGCCCACTGTAACTATCGAGTTCAAGGAATATGGAGTCCGGCTCAATTTCATTCCCACGATTACTCCTCGCGGATCTCTCCGCCTCCAGGTAGCGCCTGAAGTGAGCGCCCTCGATTTCACCAATGCGGTTCAGATTTCGGGATTCAACGTACCCGCGATTACGACCCGGAAAGTCAACACTGAGGTCGAGCTAAGCGATGGGCAGAGTTTTGTGATTGGTGGCCTTCTGGACAACCGCGAAACCCAGACATTGCAGAAGATTCCTTTCATAAGTGAGATTCCGGTTCTGGGCAAATTCTTCCAGTCGATCTCCAAGAACCGGACGAATACGGAACTGATCGTCATCGTAACTCCGGAAATCGTGGCACCGCTTGCCGCGGGCGCACCCCTGCCGGAATTGAACTTTCCGGAGAAATTCCTGCCTCCCAATTCCGCCGTTCCTATGCATCAGCCGGACGCTAAGACGTCCGAAAATACTCTCGCTCCTGCGCCGCCCAGCTTGCCAATGGAGAAACTGATTGACAGCATGAAGCCGGAAGCCCCGCTTGTGATTGAAGGGGAAAAGGGTAGCTTTGGGGGGTCTTCAACCGGCGCTGCGAGTAGCAGCACGCCCGCGCCAGCGCCACAATGATGCAGGAAATCACGCGCGGGCTGGGGGTTACAAATGGAAGCGTTCACGAGGATGAGACTAAAAGTGCGCGACTGGTTGCGACCGGCGCGCGTGTCACTTCCGGAGAAACGTTATCGAGTTGTGAACCTCACACGCAGCACTGTTCTTGCTGAATCTCTCCAGGTCGCGGACACGGGCCGGACTCGCCGCAAGGGACTGCTGGGGCGCCTGTCGTTTTCTCCGGGCGAGGGACTTTGGATCATTCCTTGCGAATCGGTGCATACCTTCTTCATGGGATTTGCCATCGACCTGGTCTATCTCGACCGACAAAAGCGGATCAAAAGGTTGAGGACTGAGGTGCGCCCCTGGCGCTTGAGCGCGTGTCTGTCGGCGCACTCGGTGCTGGAACTACCCTCGGGAACTGTTCGAATCGCTCGCACCGAGCCCGGGGATGTTCTGGAAGTCTTGCCGTCCACTTGGCCCGCTGACGATTCCGGCGATATGCGAGTGCCTTCTGACCGCGGGTAACAAGGCCCCGGGACATTGACTTTGGATGAGGCGCGGCCACTTTTGTTGGGCGCAACTGGGGAGCGCGCAACTTACTCCGCGCAATGTGTGTGAGGCATATCACTTTTGATGAAGCCCACAACTAAGGTTAGATCCGTTCACCTATCTTTACTTACTGGATTTGCCTGATTCCGGTATCCGAGCATTTCTTTTGGACATAAGTGCGACCAACTTCTAATATTCGACGCGGGGGATACCAGCTTCACATCGGTATCCACGAGTACGAGTTGGCATACGATACAATTGCGGTTCGGAATCAGCCTGTCCGGTGACTTAGGCGCATGTCCATTGCGTCAGACTGATTTGTCTACTCCTGCGGACATATTTGCAAGGTTCATGAGAAAAGGTTAAATGCAAGTGCCAGATTTATCAGCGATATACCGGAGGCTCTGGATGGCACGTAATTTGCAATGTCCAATGTGCCCCGGCTGAAGCTGGGAGAAAGAAAGAGCGGAGAACGCCCAATGAACGATCTGTTAATCAAGCTGTCCGTCAAGTCTCAGGAACTGCTTTCCGGTGAGGAAGGCCAGGACCTGGTTGAGTATGCCCTTATTATCGCCTTGGTCTCAGTCGCAGCCATCGTATTCCTCCCGACATTGGCCACGGCTATCAACGCCTCGTTCACGGCCATCGAGGCTAAGCTCTAATTCATCACCCCCGCAAGGTTTGGCGGGGGAGGCAATTTCCCGGCTTCTTAGCTCCTTTGTGGGAGAGATACACTCCGGGCTGCGCCGGGTGTATCTCTTTCCAAGGTTTCGAACTCAGCATTGTTGGCTGCCGGCTTCTCGATGGTGGGAGGGTTGAAATTCGTAACACAGGGCGCGGGGGCCTTCCTGATTTCGGGCCTCCAGGCCGGTGACAGCCCGGTTCCACTCTCGATCGAGCAGGATTTGCTTGGCTCAGCAAGATCAGAACAAAAAGGTAGGGAGCTCTAATGAAGGACAACTTGCTCAAACTGTACGTCAAATCTCAGGAACTTGTCTCCGGTGAGGAAGGCCAGGACCTGGTTGAATATGCCCTGATTATCGCCCTGATCTCAGTGGCAGCCATCGTATTCCTCCCGACGTTGGCCGACTCGATTAATGCTTCGTTCACGGCCATCGAAGCTAAGCTCTGACTCATCACCCCCTTGAGAGATTCGGGGGTAGACAATTTTTCCAGCTTCTCAACCCCTTTGTGGGAGAGACAGGCTCCTTCATGTCCATGAAGCGTGCTTCCCGCAAAGGGCAGAACTGTAACTGAATTCCCTAATCATGGCGTTGATTTTTCCGGAGCGCGAATCTACCGGTGTGATTCGATTGCTCTGCTCGCTGGAGATCGCGATGGTTGGTCGACTGGGAAATCTATACGCCAAGTTTAAGGATCTGCTCGCTGGAGATGCCGGTCAGGACCTTGTAGAGTACGCTTTCATCCTTTTGTTAGTGGCTCTGGGCTCAATCGCTACCATCCCCCCATTGGCCGCCGCGCTGGCGCCGCTGTACAACTCCGTTGCAGACACGCTGTAGTACTATCTGCTCCGGTAAAGAAGGGGCTGACAATTACGCGCACCATGGCTTCGCCCTTCACCGGCGCCAAATATTAATTCGGATTATGGACGGCTGTGAAATGGCAGTGGCTTCGGGGGTTTCATCGGAAGAGATTGTAAAACTTGGTAATTGAATACATATGATTCCCCCCTCGGCTAATGAGCATAACGGCGCGCTCTCGATCATAGACTGCGGCCTTACCGCGGTTGCATTCTTGTTGTCGTATGGCTGGCCATGGCTCGGCTCCAAATTGTTCGCCCGCGTCGAGTCGGTTCTAGGACGCTTCGCGAGAAGAAAGAAACTGGCGGTTGTTTCCGTCGGTGTGGGGGCTCTCCTTTTACGAATTGCAATTCTTCCCGTATTTCCTATTCCCCTTCCCTTTCTGCCGGACGATTTCAGTTACCTGCTTGCGGCGGATACATTTGCACACGGACGTCTCGCGAATCCCACCCCCGCGATGTGGACTCACTTCGAAAGCATTCAGGTCAGCATGCAACCCACCTATATGTCCATGTATTTTCCGGGGCTGGGATTGCTGCTGGCTGCGGGAAAGGTCCTGTTTGGGCACCCATGGTATGGCATCCTGATCAGTACCGCGTTGTTGTGCGCCACCATCTGCTGGATGCTTCAGGCCTGGCTTCCTCCGGGCTGGGCTCTGCTAGGAGGCGTGCTGGCCATTCTTCGCCTCGGGCTGTTCAGCACCTGGGTTGCAATGTATAGCGGCGGCGCCCCGCTGCTGGCTCTTGCGGGAGCCCTGGTGTTAGGTTCCCTTCCTCGGTTGAAGAAGACCGCAAAGTTCCGCTATGGCCTATGGATGGGTGTGGGTTTCGTGATCCTGGTTCTGACTCGTCCCTGGGAAGGCATGCTGTTGGGGCTACCGGTGGCGCTCGTTCTGGGACACTGGGCGTTTTTGGGAAAGAATCGACCTCGAGGATTTGAACTGCTCAAATTGGCATCAGGTCCGTTGGCCATGACAATTGGCGCCTTGGCGTGGCTGGGCTACTACGATTACCGCGCCTTCGGAAGCCCCCTAACGCTGCCATATACGATCAATCGTGCCACGTATGCGACGGCGCCATACTTCATTTGGCAGTCGCCGCGGCCGGAACCGGTCTACCGACACGCGGAAATGCGCGGGTTTTACGAGTGGGAATCAAAAGACGTCCCCAAGGTCCATTCCCCCGCTTCCTTTGTTTCCGACAATATTCAAAAGGCCTGGTTCGTGCTCCAGTTCTTCGCCGCTTATACCCTGCTTCCTCCACTTATCATGTTGCCACGCCTCTTTCTTGATCGCCGTATCCGCTTCCTCATCCTTTCTGTGCTTGTGCTGATGGCCGGCGCGCTGATGATGGTCTACCTGCTTACTCACTATGTAGCTCCATTTGCCGCGGCCTTCTACGCGATTGGCCTTCAGGCCATGAGACATCTGCGCGTGTGGACTCCGGAGGGCAGGCCCGTCGGCCGGGCGATGGTGCGCCTGACCGTAGTGCTTTGCATTGTGCTTGCCGGGGTGCGATTGCTTTCAGGTCCTCTGAATCTCACTGTTTCCGAATGGCCGTTCAACCAGTCGTGCCTGATGTGGTATGGTCCGGACCATTGGGGCCAGGAACGTGCACACATCGAAATGACCCTGCAGCATCTTCCCGCCAAGCAACTCGGAATCGTGCGATATGCGCGCAAACGAGAACCTTTGAATCAATGGGTTTACAACTCTGCCGATATTGATGCTTCCAAAGTCGTGTGGGCCGGGGAGGTCGATCCTGTCAGCGATCGCGAGTTGCTCAACTACTATCGCGATCGACAAGTGTGGTTGATCGAGCCGGATGAGACTCCTGCAAGGGTTTCTCCCTATCCAATACCTCAAGGCTTGACAGCCTCGAAAAGGTGATTGCCCATGAGAAGGGACCAACACCACCACGGGGCGCGAAGTACTGACGGTTTCATGCTGATGGCATTCGGCGCCATCGTGTTTCTCGTTATTGGAATTGCCTTGCGCCGTGTCTCTCCCATCGAAATGGGCGACTTCAAGGTGGTCTACTACAGCACACGCTGCCTGCTTCAGCACGGCGATCCGTACCGTGAAGCAGATGTTCTTCGTGTCTACCAGGTGGAAGGCCACGAGAATCCTTCCGAGCCCATCCTCGATCGCGCGGTGAAGACCCGCTTCTTCTATCCGCCGACGGCGTTCCTTTTCACGCTGCCATTCGCGCTGTTGGGTTTTTCGGCGGGAAAGGTGCTATGGACGATTCTTTTGGCGGCATTGCTGATTCTGGCCTCCATCCTCGCCTGGGATGTAGGGGCCGATTACGCTCCACTCGTCTCGGGAGTTCTTGCCGCTCTCCTTCTGATGAACAGCGTCTGGCTTTACATGGTAGGCAACGCGTCCGCATTCGCGGTCAGCCTGTGTGTCATCGCCGCCTGGTCGTTCTACCGCGAGCGGTTCGTAGTTCTCGGTGTTCTGTGCCTCGCGGCGAGCCTCGCTCTCAAGCCCAACGACTCCGGGCTAGTCTGGCTGTTCCTCCTTCTGGCAGGACCTCCATTCCGGAAACGCGCAGTGCAAACGGTAGCCGCGCTTGCCGTTCTCAGCGTTCCCATGGTTATTTGGGTGGCGCACGTATCGCCGCATTGGTTGACTGAACTGCGCGCCAATATGGCCTCGTTCTTCGAGGTCGGCGGGATTGTGGATCCTGCAGCCACAGGCATGGCGGGACGCACGATGGACTCGCTCGTTCAGTTCCAATCCTTCATCAGCATCTTTTTCCCCAGCCCCGCCGCTTACAACGTGATCTCCTGGGCCGTCTGCGCTCCGCTCATTCTTGTCGGTGCTCTTTTCACCGTGATGCGGGGGCGAACCGTGCATGGCGTGTGGTTGGCCCTTGCGGCCGCCGCGCCACTCTCGATGTTGCCAACGTACCATCTACAGCACGACGCAAAGATTCTGCTTCTCACGATTCCAGGCTGCGCCATGCTGTGGAGTCAAGGGAATCGAGTCGGCCGCCTGTCACTGCTCTTTACTTGTGCAGCCATCGTAATCAACGGCGATATGTTTTCAGTTATCCGGATACTGCTGACACACAGCATCCTCGTTCCGCATCCGAATTTTGGGAGCGAACTCGCAACTGCCATGCTTACGCGACCAGCCCCGCTGATCCTGTTTGCGGCAGGTATCTTCTACGTTTGGACGGTCGTCACGCGCGGGGCATTGCCAATTGAAGTTAAGAACGGGCAGCAAAAGGGGCCGGATCACGGACTGGCGAGAGGACGATCGAATGCCGCAAATGCCAATTGTCGGTGAAATGGCTGACGTCAAGCGGAGAACCGATTTCGCGGACTTCATTCTGGTTGTGGCATGCGGGCTTGGAATGTCATTCACGCTGCTGCTTTTGGCGAGCATGCCCCTGATGCCGGCGCTATCCGGCTCACGCGACTATCTGGTGTACTGGGCGACCGGCCAGCAACTGGTCCATCATGCCAACCCATACGATGCGGAGCAGATGGCACGGCTGGAGCATCAGGCTGGCCTCACTTTGGCGGGATCGTACTATATGCGCAACCCGCCCTGGGCGTTTCCTCTGGCCTATCCCTTGGGGTTTATCCCGGAGCGGGTGGGAGCACTGCCTTGGTCCCTGCTCTTGTTGGGCGTCCTGGCCGTTTCGGTCCGCATGATTTGTCGGACGCTCTATGCAGGCAAACCGGAGATTGGCATGCTGGGTTATTGCTTTCCGGCGGCGTTGATCGCGGTAGAGATGGGCCAAATATCTCTGCTGTTGCTGCTTGGATTGGTGCTGTTTATTCACCTGCATGATCGGCGACCGTATCTGGCGGGGGCGTCCCTGTGGCTCTGTACCTTGAAGCCCCATCTGCTATTGCCATTTGGCCTTGTGCTGCTGGTTTGGATAGTTCGCAATCGCAGTTACAAACTCGTAGTGGGGTTTGGCGCGGCAGTGATGGCAAGTTGCGCGCTGACGGAGTGGATCGATCCGACAGCCTGGCAGCAGTATCTCCAATGGGCGCGCAGTTCGGGGATTCAATCGGAGTTCATTCCTTGTCTGGGAGTTCTGGTTCGCCAATGGATAAGTCCCACGACTGGCTGGTTGGCGTTTGCGCCTGCGCTTGCGGCGAGCTGTTGGGCAGTCGCGTTCTACTGGAGCAGACGGGAGCGCTGGGATTGGTTTGGAGACGGAGGTGCTCTTGTGCTGATTTCGATCTTCGTCGCGCCGTATTGCTGGATTTGGGATCAATCGCTGGCCTTGCCGGCTCTCCTCCATAGTGCCAACAGAACTACATCACGCCGGATGCTTGGGGTGCTGGGGGTTTTGTATCTCTCCATCCAGATTATGCAGTTCACGGGAGTTCCGCAGCGATCGGTGCTGTATTTGTGGCCGGCTCTTGCATTGCCGGTCTGGAATTTCCTAGCCCGCCACCGGCAACCAGCTGATCAAGCGCGTCAATTGGCCGTTGCTTGCGGGAAGTAGCACGCTTATGTGCAGGCACCAAGCCCGCAAGAACCGAGCTTTTGGACCGGACATCGCATGGGTTGCAGCGTTCACCTCCATCCCTGAGTTTTAGGCCGCTCTGTCTCCCGGGCAAGATTTTTGTTTACCTTCCTGGTCCAAATTATGATCGTAGTAAAGCTTCATGCACAAAGAGTGGCTTCCACGACGTGAAGACATTCAGTTTCGTGAGCTGACGATCTCTGCTGTTGACCCGCGGCTCCTGATGCCCTCGTGAGCGCGCCTGGATACAGGCCTGCCACGGAGACCTCGAGGAGAGTTTGGCACAGAAAGATTGATTTATGCACGCGCTCTCCCGACCCATGGCAATTTGGAATTGCCATTCCCGAGACTGCTCATGATGTGCGCCCGGATTTGCGAAAGAGTTTGGATGGATGTCATGCTGAAAGCATGAGACGACTCTCTCTGCCCGCCGCGTTGGTTTGCCTGTTGGCGGTTTCCACTGGTTGCGCCGCGCAGGAGAAAGGCTACTGGCGCGCGGCCAGTTCGAACGCGGCTTCCATCACCGGAGACATTGAGATATCCGCTACCAAAATATCGATCAACTTTACCGGGTTCACCATCGCGCACATCCGCGAACTTTCGCCCGCCGAGACCAGCGCCGTGTTCGCATCGGAGGCAAGCGGCAATTCCAGCGGGAACATCTACCGACTGAATGTTCCGGCGAGCCATCGATTCCTGCACCACAATTCCCTGTGCGGAAGCGACGACGTGCAATGGATGGTGACCAGCGTGGCCGCGCGCACCATGTATGTGGCTTTCTTTTCCGGACCGGATACGCCGCAGTTCACGCCCGAAGCCATGGCCAATTCGAGCGACCTGTGCGGAACGTTCACCTACGTCCGATGATTGCGGAGGTTGCGCCGGGATTCTGATCACGCACGCACAATGCATGGGCCGCGGCTGCCCCGTGGCCCCATGCATTTCCACTTGCCGGCTTACCTGATCGCGACCGGTCCGCGGGCGCGCGCGGCGCCCAGCCCGGCTCCGTTGTGCGCTGTGCCGTGGCAGACCAGCGCGCACGTGTTGGCCGAACGGTTATAGGAAATCGGATTGCCGCCGTTGGGCGCCACTACGTTCAGGTCGAAGTTGACCAGGCGCTCGCCGCTGACGACACCGCTGGCCGCGCCCATTCCGTGAGCGGTATGGCACACCGAGCAACTGAATCCCGCATTGATGTGCTCGGCGTGGTGGTTCCAACTGGTGTTCTTGACGATCTGGTTCGACAGATTGTGGCACTTTGCGCACATGGCGTAAGGACCGGTCGCGCTCAGGTCCGGATTGGGGAAAAGGTTGGTGATCTGCTGTCCAGGCAAAGGCGCCTGGCTGAATTCATAACGGCGCTCCAGGATGTGGCTCCAGCGCGAGCCATGGGGGCCGTTGGCGCCCGTTCCTCCGGACTCGCGATTGTCGTCGCTGTTGTGGCAATCGCTGCACAGGATCTGCGTGCCCATCGCCCGTCCCTGCTTCACGCCGTCCAGATTGAGCATGTTGGGAAGCAGGCTGGGCTGGGCGAGCGGGCTGCTGCGGGGATGCAACACCGGATGGCTGGAGGATGACGCCACCGCGAACTGCGGAATCAGGTTCAGCGGGTCCCCGGTGGAAACCGCGCGCACCGGGAAGTAGCCGTAAACGGGCTGGACCTGTTTGCCGGTGCTGTTCCCGTGGCAGCGGAGGCAACTCTCATACTGGTTGACCGCCGGCGCCAGAACGCTGGTCCCATCGCTGGCATTGATGCCCGCCACATCTTTCTGCGACAGCCGGATCTGCGGAGCGGAAGGAAATGTCTGCACCGGCTGGGAACCATGCCCGCTATGGCAGTCGACGCAGGTCGCATGACGGTTGTTGTCCAGCAGCGTGTTCTCGGCAGCGTCGTGCGGATTGGTCGAAGTGGGCATGGGGTGCCCGACCTTCGGAGCCTGGTACTCGGTGAATACGTTGGTGTACGCGGCCATGGCTACATTGGTTGAGCCGTTGTGGCAGGAGATGCAGGCCTGTTCGTCCTGACCGCGCAGGAGGCGCGCGCCGGAGCCGGCATTGTGCGGCGTGTGGCAGGAGATGCACGCATCCGACGCCACGGTGGTGTAGCTCCCCAGCTGGGCCGCCGCGGTGATCTTGTTGGCGGATGTGGCATGCGCGCTGGTGGCCCAATCGGTCAGCGGGTTCGTCTGCCCTCCCACCGTGCGCGCAGGATCGTGGCAGGACAGGCACAACTGCCCGCCGGAGCCATCCTTCACCAGGAAGTTCTGGGAGACGATATCCTTGGCCTGCACGTGGGGATTGTGGCAGGTGGTGCACTCCACGCTGCCGTTGATCAGCTTTACTGCACCGGTGGCGTCGGCCGTCTTGCCGTTGGCCGCCAGCGAAGCCACCAGGTGGACATTGTCTTTCAGCGGAGGAGCCAGGCTGAAGGGATGCGAGGACTGCATCTTGCTGGAGAACACGTCGAGCGGGTTCATGGAGCCGCGCATGGTCACTTGGCCGTAAGCCACGGTGGAACCAACCGCGACGGTGCCATCATGGCAACTCAGGCACATGTTGCTGTCCGAAGCCAGAACCGGCTGCACGCCGGTGTTCTTCTCCGTGTTGCTGGTGTACATCGTATAGCCTTGGGTGGTGAGCTTCTGGTTCCAGAGGCCCATGTTCAACCCGGAGTGGGGTGCATGGCAGTAGGAGCACGAGTCAGTGCGCGCGCCGCTTACGGGAGATTTGGTGCCGGGCCCCAGGTTGTGCATGCCCATGACGTCGCCTGCAACTTGCGCGCGCACGGTAGCTGCGATCAGCAGGATGGTAAGACCGGCCAGAACTCTGCGCCTCACTGCAGTGCCTCCCTGGCCGGTTTTTTCAGGCCGACATATTGAAATTCCTGCACCCGCCGATTGAACGAATCCACAACAAATACACGATCGTCGCGGTCAATGAACACCGCGGAGGGGAGTTGGAACTCGCCGGCGTGATTGCCGCGAGAGCCGAAGTAGTAGAGCAACTGCCCTTCGCGATTGAACACCTGGACCACGCCCCACAATGCGTCGGCGATGTACAGGTCGCCTTCCGAATCGGCGCTCACCGCTTTGGGGCGGAACATGGCGCCGGCGCTGTCTCCTAATTTGCCGATCGCGTACTGGAAGTTGCCGGCACGGTCGAACACCTGCACGCGGAAATTCATGGCATCCACGACCAGCAGATTCGGCCCGTCCAGGCGCAGCTCGGTGGGGAAATTGAATTCGCCTTCCCGCTCGCCGCTTTTCCCGATGGTCTGGAGCACATTGCCCTGCATGTCGAGAATGAACACCTGGTCGCGCAGCGTATCCGATACATAGATCCGCTGCCCGGCGGAATCGACGGCGATCCCGGTGGGCCGCTTGAAGTAGCCTTCGCCGCCCTTCAGAGCTCCGATCGTGCGCAGGTATTTACCGCCGGGCTCGAAGACGAAGATGTCGCCGGAATCCGAATCGGTGACATAGATGTTGTCCCCGGCATCGACGGCCACGCACTGGGGAGCGCGCAGCGCCGCTTTGCCATGGCGCTCGATGAACTTGTACTTGTGCTGTCCGAAGTCGAAGATATGCACGCCCGCGGCGCCCGGATCGGTAACGATGATGCGGCCGTGAGAATCGGCAGCGATGCTGTAGGGACGCACCAGGAATTTAAACTCGGGCGCGCCGGCAATAACATCCACCAGCTTGTTCCAGAAGCCGCGGCTGGGCCTGACTTCGGATTCGGAGTGGAAGCTGCGTTGCCAGGTGAGACTGCGTCCGCCGTCCAGCGACATCCGCCACTGCTCCGGAGCGGGAGATGGGGCCTTGGGTTCGGCCGGGGCGATGGAAGACACGGCCAGCGCGGCGCCCGCCACCACCATGGCGGCGCGCGCCCGTTGCCGGCCCATTCCGCCTAGAAGAAGTTGAACCAACGCGATATCCCCATGTAGTACGAAGAAATGATTTCCGGCTTGTTGTCGGAAGAGCTGAATCCCTGCTCTAGCCGCGCATATCCGCTGGTGAAGTAGAGCTTGCGAAACTGGTATTGAACCAGCGAATTGAATTGGTTGTTCATGTTGGAAGACGCGAACGTCTGGCCCGTGGTATTGCTGATGGACTTGGCATAGCTGGCCGAAAGGAGAAGCCGCTTGACCGGGGAGCTGGCGAGGCTGAAGGCGTAGCTGTTTCCGCCATACAGGCTCACGACTCCGGGCGGCAGCAAGCCGGGAGGGATGGGCGTGGGCACGAGTCCGGCGCCGGTAATAAGCGCCTGCCCGCTTGATTTGGAGTAGGTACCAGTGGCCGTGACCCAGGAGCCATAGCCGATATATGCGTTGTAGTTCTGGCCGTCGCTGGTGTCGCCTTGTTGCTGAGTAAGGGCGGTGCGCGCGCCTCCCGCCCCTGCGCCCAAATTGAACAGGCCCCAGTGCTTTCGGGCATTCCCGGAGAAGTTGTAAAACGAGTTCATGTAGGTGATCAGGAGTGTCTGCACGTTCTGCGCGTATCCAAACGATCCCGTCAGGTTCCAGCCACGCACCTCGGTCGAATAGTTCGTATTTCCTGAGAATCCGATGGTATCCGCGCCGCTGGTATCGGAACTGTTGGCCGTCAGGTTGAAAGAGCCGTTGAAACTTCCGCCCAGGAGGCGCCGCGAGTGACTGATACCGCCGCCGTACGAGTTGACTCCATAACTCTGTCCCAGGTACGACTGGCTGCGCCGCTCCACAAAGGCGGACGTTTGCAGATTTGTCAGCGGAGAATATGTACCCACGCCCATCACGTCGAACGAACTGGATGACTCGCTGGTGTTTTGGCCGGTTACGATTCCGCCCGCCCCAATCACCGACTGGATGAGCTGCCCTGCGAGGTTATCCGAATAGTTCAATGTTCCGGTAAGGGCGAGGTGCTGCTTTGGACGCACTGACGAAACCGCACTGACCGTATCAATGGTTCCGGTGGAGCGGTAGCCCAGGTAATTCGTATCCCAACTGGTTCGGTTGAAGCCTGCGGTGGCTGTTCCCTGCATGGGCAGCGGGTGAGTCACCGTGACCCCGAACGTATTGCTGCCCGATTGTGTTTTGGTGATGGCGCCCGCCACGATCTGCGGAATATCCGAATGTGAGCCGCCATTGGTGTAATAAGCGCCAGAGCTGAAGCCCATCCAGCGGTACCCGGAGTGCAGATTCAGAGAGTGGAACGAGTTCTTGCCCTGGTCGTTGGTTCCGTAAACGGAGTAATCGCTGGTGCCGGTCTGAAATCCCGCGCTGAAGCTCGGCTTGTCGGCCAGGTTCTCGCTCCAGTTGATCCCGAGGGTACTGCTATTGCCGTGCGTCACAAAATTTGTGAGCCCCGGGATGCCGTAGTTTCCTTCGCTGTTGTACGCCTTGGAATAGCTGATGGAACCGGGGAAGGCTGTGCCGCCGAACAGCGCAACGCTTGCATTTACGCCGCTGGCATCGGAGATGGACTGGAAATTGGAGTTGGCCCGCGACTGGTTCAGGTACGGAGAGACGTTATAGGAAAGAAAATTCGGGCTGTGGTACGAGCCGGAGAAGGTCCCCACGCCGCCGATGGTGAAGCCGTGAGTGGAACTGGTCAAATTCCCATAGGTTGCGTTGTATCCCGAGGAGAGCATGCCGCTGGCACTGGTGCTGGTTTCGCCGATCTTGAGCTGCGCGGCGAGAGGCATCGTCACCAGCAGCATCACCGTCTGCGCCAACCTTGCCAATCGCCCTGTGTTCACGACGGTGCGCCTTTCGTAAATGCTTTGGCTAACTCAAGACCTGCAGCGGATCCCGCGACTCTCGCCTACATCTGTTCGATCTTCGCGGCTGCGCGGAGTTTTGTGTCGAGGGCGGAACGGAGCTGGTTGCGCTTGGTGTCCTCGAGGTCTTTCTGGAGTTTCGACTTCACCTCTTCGAATTTCGCCTTGCCGGCCGGCTTGTGTTCCTGCAGGCGCACGATGGTGAATGCCTGCTCAACCTGGATCACGTCGCTCACTTCGCCGGGCTTCAGGGCGGCCAGCGTTTTCACCACCTGCGGCGGCAGTTCCTGGGCGGGAACGGGCTTGTGCTGACCCATCATTACGCGATAATCGTCGTCGGAGATCTTCTCCGCCAGCAGGCCGAATTCCTCCGCGGACTTGGTGGCCCTGGCCTGGCGAAGCGCGTTATCAGCGCGGGTGTGGCCGTCTTTCAACTGGACGGCGTTGGCGTTGGGCGGAGGCAGAACCGAGATACTCTGAAACGTGAACGTCTCCGGCTGCTCGAAACGCGCCGGCTTCTGATCGTAGAACGCCTTCAGTTCAGCCGCGGAAACGGTGCTCTTGCTCTCGATCTCACTGTTCAGCAGCGCGTCAATCAGGAGGGAGCGGCGGATCTTCTCTTCGAGTAAATTCTGCGAGCCTCGAAATTCGCTCTGCAGAAAGGCGTTGAATTCTTCCGGAGTATGGAATTGCTTGCGGAAATCGGCTTGCGCGCGCTGCAGCTTCTGAGCGGAGATGGTCATTTTGCGGTGCAGCGCTTCCTGGTACACCAGTTCTTCGAAGATGATCATCTTCATTGCGCCGTCGCGAATCTGGGGGGCGAGGTCGCTGGGGATCCCGTTGTGCTGACGCGCGTAGGGAAAGATGGCGTACTCTTCGCGCAGCAGGTCGGCGTCGGTGAGAATCGAACCGTTCACTCGTGCTACGGGCTTCGCCGATACGGTTTGAGCCGGAGGGGCTGCGGGCTTCTGTGAAGGGGGAGCCTGCTTGAATACGGTGGGTGCGTGGGACGCGATCTGGGAATGTGACAAAGCCGGGATGAGGACGAGGAGCGCCCAGCTTGAAAATCTGAACTTCATGGTTGACCTCCGGACGATCCGGGAAAAAGGAGGGGAGGGAAAGCTGCCCCTCCCCTTTTCATGCAAAGGAACTTAGAACACCGTCGGGATGGTGGAGCCGCCGTTCATTTCGTTGGCTTCGCCACCATGGCACTGGCGGCAGAACTGCGCCGTCTGGTTGCTGCCGGCAGTCTGGCTGGCCGGGTTGTAGGGAGCACGAATGAAGAACATGGTCTGATAGATGCCTGCCGGAAGGCCGGAATTACCAGTTACCGTACCCGTCGCGCCGCTGCCGGTAATGGTCACGCCATTCTTCACCTTGACTACATTCATCAGGTGCTGGTTGTGGCAGGTGGTGCACATCACCACGGGCTTGGCGTTGTACGCGGCAGGGCTCACGAAGAACCCGTAGTTCTGCAGAAATTGCGAGGAGTTCGCGCCATTCATCAGTACCTTGCCGGCCGCGCTGATGTTGCAATCCCAGTCGTAGGTGCCGCCGCAGGACATCACCGCGTCGAGGCCAACCGGGTGGTCATTCAGATAATTGTTGGTTCCGGTTTTGTCATTTCCGAGCAATGTCGGAATGTCATTCAGCGTGCCATAGGTACTGGGCAGGGTCTCGTAGACCTTGTTCTTCATCATGGCGCCAGTGGCGTAGTTGCCGTCATGGCAGCTCAGGCACATGAGAACACCGGCGACATCAGGTGTCCCGGCAGTAAGGCTGCTGGGCAGCGTTTCCGTCGCGTTGCCGTGCTCGCTCTGGCCGGTGATGATGACTTTGCCGTAGAGGCTGCTGACATCCTCGCCCCAGAGAGCGATGTTGCCGGCGGTTGCATCCGCGGTTTTGGCGTTGCCGTTTCCGTAAACGCCGCTGTGGGGTGCGTGACAGGCCGCGCAGCCACGGCCGTAGTTGAGGTGAGCGCCGAGAACGTCGGACGTTGGATTACCGGGCTGGGCCGCTGCAAATCCCGCGGCACCCACGAACATCAGAGAAATGAAAAATAACCGCTTCATCTAAAAGAGCCTCCTCTTGCGCATTTCCGGCGCTCGCCTGAACCGTGACGACCGTGGTGGGTTTCTCCGCGTTCAGTCTTGCCATCGACAGTGCACGACTGATGCCGTTGCGTAAAGTGCGCCGCGAGTTTTGGCGCAGCTTCGTAAGCCCTTGTGTGATAAAGGTCTGGGCCTTTTTCGCGGAGGCGCGCTCGCGGACGAGGCGGGGGTTCTTCTCGTGTCGATGGGAGTTCTGGCACACCCTCGTTGGTGAAATCCCCCAAACGAAAGTGACGTCCATCACGTTGTCCGGCGGTGAGCCCAGAGGCGGTGTGATTCGATCTCCACTCGATCTCCGAACTTCTCGAATATCAAGTGATTACCGTCACACCGCCGCGCGTTAAGCAGTGGTCTTCTATTCTTTCGTTCACCTCCAAACGTGAACGATTGGCATGGCATGCATCAGGCTTTCGGTTCGGCCTCACACGTGCATGTTGCCGTGCCTGGAGTTCCCCATGCCCGCAATCGAACCGGGACACGACAGCGATGCTGTGGCAACCGGAGAAACACGGATGGTAAGTGCGCCCACATCGGAATCCGCTGCCGGCCCGGCGCTGGAAGCCAGGCAGGTCTACTGGATGGCAGCCATCTGCCTGGTGCTGGGATTGGGCATCGGCTACGTGTCGCGCAGCCTGCAGACTTCTCCCTCGCAGGCGGTGCGCGCGGCGCGCAGCAGCGCCGGAAACATCCCCTCGGCCGCGGGCGGCGCGCGAAAGCTGACGCTCGACGACATGAGGATGATGGCCGACAAACAGGCCGCGCCGCTGCTGGCCCGGCTGAAAAGCAATCCCAGCGACAGCGATCTGCTTGCGCAGGTGGCCGCTATCTATCACGGCAGCCATCAATTCAAGGAAGCTGCGGGGTACTATAACAAGGCTGTGCAGGCCGCCCCCGATGACGTGCCTCTGCGCAACAAACTGGCTTCCAGCCTGTATCGCAGCGGGGATGTGGACGGCGCCCTGGATCAGTTGAACCAGGGATTGCGTCATGCCCCGAAAGACGTCAATTCGCTCTTCAACCTGGGCATGATCCGCCTGCAGGGAAAGGGTGACGCCAGAGGCGCGCTGGACGCATGGCAGCGTTTGCTGAAATTGAATCCGCAACTAAGCGCAGAACGCAGGGCCGAGGTGCAGAAACTCATGGCCGATGCGATGACCGGTATAGGCAATCCACCGCAAGGAGCAACAGGCAAATGAGCGAGCCGGCAAAAATCTATTCGCTGCGCTGGACGAGAGAACGCGCCGCCCTTCTCGCCCTGGTATGCCTGGTAGCCGGCACGGCGGGAGGCTGGTCGCTGCGTGGATGGCGCGCGACAACCGGACCGGCTGCAAGCGTAACCCCTGCGGGCGCGGCTGCCACTGGCCAGGGGCCTTCGAACCGGCAGTCGCCGACTGCGGCGCAACTGAAGGAAATGGCGGATACCCAAGCGGCGCCGATCCTGGAAAAGCTCAAGGCGGATCCGTCCAACCCGGATCTGCTCTCGGCTGTCGGCAACGTGTATTACGACGCCCAGCAGTATCCCGTCGCATCGGACTACTACGCGCGCGCGCTGCGCTCCAAACCGGACGACGCGGCCGTGCGCACCGATCTCGGAACCGCTTTCTGGTTTATGGGAAACGCGGACAAGGCCATCGCTGAATTCAACACCGCGCTCACCTATGCGCCCAATAATCCGAATACTCTTTTCAATCTCGGCCTGGTCAGGTGGAAGGGAAAGCAGGATGCGGCGGGCGCGGTCGCGGGATGGAAGAAACTGCTTGCCGCGAATCCGGAGTACGAGGGCAAAGCCCAGGTGGAACAGATGCTCGCCGAGGTCAGGAACCACGCGGCAGCCCAGCCCTGAGCAAAGGCGAACCAGAATGACCGTTGCGCATTCCACCGCAAGCAATGCCCGTACTGCATTGTGGAGCGATCGGTTGTGAAAATCGCTTCGCGTGATGGACCTCCCGAATCGAATAGCCTGGAAGCACATCGGAGGTCCTATGCAACCCAGGCTGGAAATTCAGAACATCGCGCCGCAGGCCTATCGGGCCATGGCCGGTCTTGAAGCATTCGTCCGCAACTCGGGGCTGGAGCGGAATCTGCTTGAACTGGTGAAGCTGCGCGCCTCCCAGATCAACGGCTGCGCGTATTGCATCGACATGCACACCAAGGACGCCCGTGCCGCCGGCGAAACCGAGCAGCGCCTCTACGGGCTTACCGCGTGGAGCGAGACGCCGTTCTACACCGAGCGGGAGCGCGCCGCGCTGGCGTGGACCGAGGCGTTGACGCTCATCAGCGAAACGCATGCGCCGGACGATGTGTACGAACACGCGCGGCAGCATTTCAGCGAAGTGGAAATGGTGAACCTGTCCATGGCCATCGTCACCATCAACGGATGGAATCGCCTGGCGCTAGGGTTCCGGACGGTTCCGGGCACCTACGAACCCAAGGCGCACCTGGAGCACGCGGCCGCGGCGCATTGAAATACGCGGCGCGTTGATTCCCGGTGCGCATCGCTGTTCGTCGGAGAATCCCAATGAGTAACAGCCTCGCCCCCGGCCCGCTCGCGCGAGTTGAAGCCTTTCAGGAAAGAATTGGCATTCGCCTGCCGATCCTGCTCGCGCCCATGGCGGGGGCCTGTCCGCCTGCGTTGTCGATCGCCGTCGCCAATGCGGGCGGGCTGGGCGCCTGCGGAGCGCTGTTGATGAGCCCGGACGCCATCCACGCGTGGTGCGAGGAGTTCCGGCGGGGCAGCATTGGAAAATTCCAGTTGAACCTGTGGATTCCCGATCCCGCCCCGGTGCGCGACAGCGAAGCGGAATCACGACAGCGCGAGTTTCTGCGCCGCTGGGGTCCGCCGGTTCCAGCCGGAGCCGGCGACGGAGTGCTGCCCGACTTCCACGCGCAGTGCCAGGCCCTGCTGGCGGCAAAGCCGCGCGTGATCTCTTCCATCATGGGACTGTATGCGCCGGAATTCGTCGCGGAGATGAAGTCGCGCGGAATTCTGTGGTTCGCGACGGCGACCACCGTGGAGGAAGCGCGCGCCGCGGAAGCTGCGGGCGCTGACGCGGTCATTGCGCAAGGCATGGAGGCCGGCGGCCATCGCGGCGCGTTTCACGCCGACCGCTGGGAATCGCAACTCGTAGGCCTTGTCGCGCTCGTCCCCCAGGTTACCGACGCCATATCGGTTCCCGTCATTGCCACAGGGGGCATCGCCGATGCGCGCGGCGTGGCCGCGGCGTTGATCCTGGGGGCCAGCGCCGTGATGATCGGAACCGGCTTCCTGCGCGCCCACGAGTCGAGCGTGCATCGGCTGTACTGCGACCGGCTGGCTACAACCGAGGCCGACCAGACTGCGATCACGCGCGCCTTCACCGGCCGCGCGGGCCGCAGTATCAGGACTGCGTACGTGCGCGCCAGCGCCGAAGCCGGTGTCCCGCCCGCGCCTTACCCGGTGCAACGCGGCTTCACCCGCCTGATGCGCGAAGAAGCGCTCCAGACCGGCGACATGGAACGAATGCAAATGTGGTCCGGCCAGGCCGCGAAGTTCGCGCAGGCCCGGCCGGCAGAAGAAATCACCCGGGAGCTGTGGGGAGAAGCATCCCAGCTTCTCAGGTGAAGCAAAGAGAACCAAGGGATTCGCGAGAGGGCGGATTCGCACGCCCTCTCATCAGTAGAGCAGCAACGCTTACCGTCCGCCCGTCAGCCTGGTGGATTCGCGCTCGGCATCGCGCAGCGACTTCTTGTCCAGGCGCGCCGTCACCACGGATCCGTACTGAACGGATTGCAGGACGTGCGTCTGGCCGATTTCGTCGAACTTAAGCGCTATCTTGGTGTCAGTCGGATCGGGCGCGCCGGGACCGACGATCCACGTGAAGCTCTCCGAGGATCCTTTGCGGAACAAGGTGATGAAATCGGAATCCCTGCGCACGGTGTAATAACCGGCGGGGCAGATCTTCCCGGCGGCTGTAAAGTCGAACGGAACCTTGAGCGTGGTTTCTGCCTTGGCAGAGCTTGCACCCAGGGCCGCGAAGGCCAGCACTGCGGGCGCCAGAACAAACTTGAGAAAATTGGATTTCATTGGGAAGAACCTCCTCGCCTGTTGAACCCACACTAGCCGCATGCGCAAAAAGAGTCGTCAAGTTCCCGTCCAGAAATCGTCAAATGTTCGTGGGGGCGGAATCGCGATAAGCTGATCGCACGGACGCTGCGACTTTCCCCGGGAGGCGCCCCTGATGTTCGGCAGGCGGCAACTGGTCACGCAAAAACCTTCATCCGGCGGCGCCATGCGGCTGCTGGATTACCTGCGCCGTGATGTCCGAATTTCCCTGCGCCGGCTTAGACGCTCGCCAGGCTTCGCGCTTATGACGGTGCTCACGCTGGCCCTGGGCATCGGAGCAAACTCCGCAATCTTCAGCCTCGTGGAAGGCGTGCTCCTTCGCCCCCTTCCCTATCCGCACGCGGACCGGCTGGTCGTGGTGTGGCAGACCGACGCGCTGCACCGCGACTCGGGCGCCTACTTCAACGCCTGGCAAGAATTCGCGGCCTGGCGGCAGCACAGCCGCAGCTTTGAAGAACTTGCCGCGCTCACCTGGGCAACCGGACCGCGCGCAATGCTATCGCACGGCAAGCCCCTCGACATGCTGGCCATACCTGCGTCGGTGGATCTGTTCTCCATGCTGGGCACAAACGCCGCGCTGGGCCGTACGTTTACGGAAAGCGATCTCCGCAACCCATGCACGCTGGTGCTCTCGTATCGCTTCTGGGAATTAAAACTGGGTTCGCCGCGCGATATCGCCGGCCAGTCTCTCACGCTGGGGAAACAGCCGTGCGCCATTATCGGCGTAATGCCCAGGGAATTTTCTTTTTACCCCCCAGCCACCGATGCATGGACGCTTATCACCCCGGGCAGCGAGTTCGTGCAAAAGCCGTGGGACACCATGGTGGGGGCCTTCGGCCTGCTCAAGCCCGGCATCACGCGCGCCGCCGCCGAAGCCGAGTTGGCGGCGATCCAGGCGCAGACCCTTCCGGAAGCGCCGCCTGACGTGAAGATGATGCGTCAACTCAATCCCGTCGTACTCGATCTGCAGTCGAATTTCACCTGGCTCGCAGGCCGCAATCTGCGCAAAGGCCTGTGGATGCTGCTGGGAGCCTCGACGCTGATTCTCCTGCTCGCATCGCTGAACGTGGGCAGCCTGGTGCTCAGCCGTTCCTTTGCGAGCGCACGGGAGATGGGCATTTGCGCGGCCATTGGCGCCAGCCGCGGGCGGCTGATCGGCCAGTCCATGGCGGAGTCCCTGCTGCTGGGAGGTCTGGGGACTGCCGCCGGACTGGCTGCCGCAGCCATGCTGCTCAAGTGGTTCCGCGCCGCCAATCCCATCGAACTGCCGCCCGGCGCGATCATCGTACTGGACACGCGCGTGCTGGCTTTCACCGCAGTGTCGGGGATCGCCGCATCGCTCCTGTTCGGGCTCTTTCCTGCATGGCGCGCAACCCGCGCGGACGTCCACACCGTTCTCAAGAGCGGTAGTTTGAACGCCACCGGCGCGGGCGGCGCACAACGGGCAACGCAGTGGATGGTCGTCATCCAGGTGGCGCTCTCCATGATCCTGCTGGCCGGAGCGGGCCTGCTCTCCGAAAGCCTGTGGAAGATGGCCTCAACCAACCTGGGATATCGCACCGATCACCTGTTTACCGCCCGCATTCATCTGCCCCAGGATCGCTACGCCGGTCCGGATGCCGCATCCCGACTGGCGCAAGCGCTGGAGTCCCGTCTTGGCGCGCTGCCAGGCGTCACTTCCGTGGGGATCGGGTCCGACTTCGTTCCTCGCGGTCTCAACTCCATTTCCATTTCCGGCCGGGCGGACTCTTCCACCAGCGACGTGGCCACGCAGGACATCAGTCCCGGCGGACTGCGGACCCTCATGGTCCCCTTGCTCCGCGGCCGCATGTTCGATGGGCGCGATCAGAATGATTCGCAACCGGTGGTTCTCATGAACGAAGCGCTGGCGCGGGAGTACTTCCCGGGCGCGGACCCTCTGGGGAAAAGTATCAAACTCAGCCGCGCCGAGGACGCGTCCCGGCCATGGCTCACCGTCATCGGAGTCGTCGGGAATGTGAAGACCACCACAGTGTTCCAGGAGATGGGCTACATCGAGCCGCCGGCGCTGTATCGCCCGCTGGCACAATCGTCTCCGCAATCTTCGGCCAACCCATCTCTGGCGCTGATGGTTGCCGTGCAGGGGAGCCCGCTGGCACTGGTCAGCAACATCCAGCAGCGGCTCTCGACGCTCGATCCGAACCTGGTCCTCAGCGGAATCGACGACCTGCGAATGGACAATGCCGCGGCCTTGTCGCAGCCGCGATTCCGCAGCCTGCTGCTGAGCGGGTTTGCGGGCCTCGCCTTGGTGCTGGCGCTGGTGGGGCTATACGGAGTTCTTTCCCAGATTGTGACGCGCCGCAGCCGCGAAATTGGCATTCGCATGGCGCTGGGCGCCGGCCGCGATCGCATCCTGCGGGCCGTGCTGGGCCAGGCATGCGCCATGACCATCGCCGGCGTGGCGATCGGCGGCGCGCTGGCGCTGATGGGGTTCCGCGTGATGCGCGGAATGCTCTACGGAATAGTGGTGCAGGGGGCTGGGGAACTCGGCCTCGCGGCGTTGGCGCTGGTCGCGATGACGGCGGCCGCGGCGTCATTTCCAGCTTACCGCGCCGCGTCCATCGATCCCATCCGCGTCCTGCGGGACGAATAGGAGCGGGACCGCGTGTCCGGCAGGAACCGCTCTCGCAAGGGTCTTTCGCCGTGACGCGACGTTATTTTCCGCACATCGGGATGGCGGGCCCGGTGGATGTTGCCCCATCGGCGGAATCCGCTGCACCCCCCGCGCCCAGCGCGGCGGCGTCGTCGGACGCCTTGGGCGTGGCCGAATAGCAGGCCTTGCCGCTGGTGGTGTCGAGGACCAGGGGGTAGCCGACGTAGGCCACGTAGTGATGTACCGGGTTCTGGCGTCCGGAAACGTAGCCGTAGACACCGGCCATCGCCACCAGGACGACAGCCGACCAGGCGGGAACCCTCAAGGTCTTGACGCGATTGAGAACGGAGGCAACAGACACAGGAGGCTTCAGTTCGAGAACTTGGGCGGGCATGGGTACTCCTTGAAAACTTGCAGGCTCGCGCCGGTCAGATACTGGCGCGGCATGCATTCCCTCGCTTGCATCTTGCGCAATGCACTTTCTATATAAAGCGGGGACCGCTCGTTATGAGATTAGAAAAAGAATAGACAAACCCGCTGAAAATTTACAGAGGTTTTGGGCGTCCGGAGTACCACATTCGTGGTATGGATCGAGCGCGCGCGAAGAACGGCGGCCCGGCCGGCGGTTCTATGATGGTTAACCATGTCTGGAAAATTGCGTTGGGGCGTGCTCAGCACCGCCGCTATCGGCCTGAAGAAAGTCATTCCTGCCATGCAGTTGGGCCAGTACACCACGGTGACAGCCATTGCTTCCCGTGACCTGGCCCGGGCGCGGGAGGCCGCCGCCGAGGTGGGGATCGAAAAAGCCTACGGCTCGTACGAGGAGTTGCTGGCCGATCCCGAAGTGGATGCCATCTACAATCCCCTCCCCAATCAACTGCACGTCCCCTGGACCATCCAGGCCGCGGAAGCCGGCAAGCACGTGCTGTGCGAGAAGCCGCTGAGCATGACCCTGGCCGAGGCCCGGACGCTCGTCCCGATCCGCGACCGCACCGGCGTCAAGATCGGCGAAGCCTTCATGATTCGCAGCTACACGCAGTGGCGGCGGGTGCGGGAACTCCTCGACCAGGGCCGAATCGGGCAATTGCGGTCGGTGGCGGCGGTCTTCAGCTATTTCAATACCGATGCCGCCAACATTCGCAACCAGGTGGAGAGCGGCGGCGGGGCGCTCTACGACATCGGATGTTACTGCATCCATGCCTCCCGCCTGGGCTTTGGCGGGCCGCCCACCCGGGTGGTGGGCGTCATCGAGCGCGATCCCGTGTTTGCCACCGACCGGCTGACCTCAGCTCTGCTCGATTTCCCCGGCGGCCAGGCGGTCTTCAGCTGCAGCACGCAGATGATCCCCTACCAGCGCGTCCAATTCCTGGGGACCAGGGGCCGAATCGAAGTGGAGATCCCCTTCAATGCTCCCAAAGACCGGCCCACCCGCATCTTCATCGACGAGACCGGCGACATCTTCGGCGCGGGCATCGTAACGGAGGAGTTTCCCACCGCGGATCAGTACACCATGCAGGGCGACGCCTTTTCCAAGGCGGTTCTGGAGGGCGGCGAAGTGCCGGTGCCGCTGGAAGACGCGATCGCTAACATGGCAGTGATCGAAGCCGTGTTCAAGTCGGCGGAGAAGGGCGGCTGGGTCGAGGTCGAGAAATAGTTAGCGGTTCGCTCCCAGGTCTCAAACCGAGACCTGGGGCACCCGCGGAGAAAGTTGTGCGATTATCTGATCCTGGCTGTGGGCGGGATCACAAGCGGAGGCCGGAACGCACGTTTACACTTCCCCTTTCCAGCCTGTAACTTGCCCATACCTGCAAGCGAAGAGATGACTACCACGCTCAGCCATTCGCACGGCCCGGACCGGCCGTTGCTCGAACTTACCATCGGGGACCTGCTGGCCCGCACCGCCGGCCGCTACCCTGACCGTCTCGCGGTGGCCTCCCGCCACCAGTCACGGCGAATGACGTGGGCCGAGCTCTCGGACGCCGCCGACCATGTCGCGCGCGGATTGTGGTCCCTGGGTATTCGCCACGGTGACCGCGTGGGCCTGTGGTCCACCAACTGCATCGAGTGGATCATGATGCACATGGGCTGCGCCCGGGCCGGCGCCGCGCTGGTCAACGTCAACCCTGCCTACCGTTCGCACGAGCTGCAATTTACCCTCACCCGGTCGCGCATGAAGGCCCTGTTCCTGTGGCACGCGGACAAGCACGCGAATTACCAGGACATTCTGGAGCGTGCCCGCCACGGGTTGAAGCTCGAACTGCAGCACGCCATCTATTTCGATTCGCCCGAGTGGCCGGCGCTGCTCGACGCTCAAGGCAGCCTTCCCGATCGCGTCGATGTAAACGACATCGCCAACATCCAGTACACCAGCGGCACTACCGGCTTGCCGAAAGGCGTGCTCCTCACCCATCACAACGTGGTTAACAACGGCCAGTTCCTGGCCCAGGGATTCCACTACGACGAGCAGGACCGCATCGTGGTGCCGGTGCCGCTGTTTCACTGCTTCGGCTGCGTCATCGGCACCATGTCCGCTCTCAATTCCGGGGCGGCCATCCTTCTCCCCAATTGGACCTTCGACGCGCATGCCGTGTTGTCCGCAATTCACGAGGAGCGCGCCACGTCGGTGTACGGCGTTCCGGCCATGTATGTAGCGGAATTCGGGCAGCCCGATTTCCATTCATTCGATTTCAGCAGCCTGCGCACGGGCATGATGAGCGGCGCGCCCTGCCCCATCGAGTTGATGAAGCGGGTGCTGAACGAAATGCACATCCGCGAGCTGGTCATCGCCTACGGCCAGACCGAGACCTCGCCGGTGGTGACCATGAGCGATGCGGGCGATTCCATCGAGGTTCGCGTAAACACCGTGGGCCGCGCCATGCCGCAGACCGAAATAAAAGTCTTGTCCGGCACGGGCGAGACAGCCCCCCTTGGCGAGCAGGGCGAAATCTGCGTACGCGGGTACGCGCTGATGAAAGGCTACGACGGCGATCCTGCCGGCACCGCGCTGGTGATCCAGCCCGATGGATGGCTCAAGACCGGCGATCTGGGCATGATGCGCGAAGATGGGTGCCTGCGCATCACCGGCCGGTCGCGCGATGTGATCATTCGCGGCGGCGAGAACATCTATCCGCGCGAAGTGGAGGAATTCCTCTACACTCATCCCAAGGTGGGCGAAGCGCAGGTGGTCGGCATTCCCAACCAGCGCCTGGGCGAAATCGTCGTCGCGTGGATCCGCCTGCGCCCCGGCCAGGAAGCAACCGAAGAGGAAATTCGTGACTGGTGCCAGGGACAGATCGCGTACTACAAGGTTCCCGAGCATGTCCGCTTCGTGACGGAATTTCCCGCCACACTCTCCGGCAAGATCCAGAAATACAAGATCCGCGAATTCGAGATCGAGGCGCGCGGACTGCAGGCGGTGGCCAGGGAGGCGACCGCGTAATGGTCGGGCTTTGTGGCTGGTCGTCAGCCACGAAGCTACGGTGTCCGATCCATGCGGAGTTCCTTCGTTGCGTCCCGGCTTGCAGGAACGTTGCTGGGCGTTTTCCTCTGCCGCCTCCGAATGCGCAGCAACCACAGCCATAGGTGTGCATCCTAATCCGCTGCGGGAACGATCAGATGCGGCGCAGGTACTGAACCGAAGGCCCATCGCTCAATCGGGCGCTCCGCACGCCGTTAACCAGTAAGTCATCCAATCCAAGAGGTACTCAATGGCAGACACCCAGAATCTGACAGGCACTATCGCTGCGTTTTTTGACAACAGCGACGATGCGAGGCAAGCCGTGGAAGCCCTGCGCGATGCCGGCTTTACCTCCGCTCACATCGGAGTGGCGCATCGTGGCAAGTACGGCTCCAGTTCCGCCGCGCCCGCCGCATCCACAACCACCACAACTACTGCGCGCAATCAAACCAAGGAACATGGCTCATCCACATGGGACAAGGTGAAGAACTGGTTCAGCGGCGACGAGCCGGAGCCCTATGAAAACGAGCGTCCGCGCGGCGACCTCGCCGGTCGCGAGGTGATTGATCCCGATGCCGGTTCAGGTTATGCGTCCTCTGACCTGCATGGTTCCTTTCGCTACCTCGATATTCCGGAAGACCAGTCCCGCTACTTCAGTCACCGCCTTGAGCGCAGTACGGATGGCGCCGTGGTCACCGTGAATGCCGGCGCACGCCGCGCCGAAGCTGAGCAGATCCTCACCCAGTACGGCGGCGATCTCGCCACCAACGCCTCCACCTACGACTACGGCGAGACCGGCTACAGGAGCGGAACCGGCTACAGCCAGGCGGCCGGAACTGAGACCGCCAGCACAACGGCACGCGAAGACTACCGCGACCAGAATCCTGAAAACATTCAGCTTCTCGGGGAAGTGCTTCGCGTTCACAAGGACCGGGTCAGTCGCGGCGAAGTCCGTATCCGCAAGGAAGTGATCACCGATAACCAGACGGTCCAGGTACCCGTCACGCGCGAGGAACTGGTGATTGAGCGCCGTCCAGGAGACGATACCGCGGCTCCCGAGGGCACTATTGGTGAATCCGAGATCCGTGTTCCCCTCAATGAAGAACGCGCCACTCTCGATAAATCGACCGTGGTCCGCGAAGAGGTCTCCGTGGGCAAACGGCCGGTGGAAGAAGTACGGGATGTCACCGGCGAAGTGCGGCGCGAAGAACTGGTAGTGGACGATAGCACTCGCAAGGAAGACCCCAACCGCAGGGTTGCCTGACTTGCTGTCTGACCTGCGGATGAAAGCGGACGCTCCTGAGGGCGTCCGCTTTTTGCTTGTCCCGGGGTTGCACCGCACACCGGGGCGCCAGCCCTCAGCCGGTTAGCGAATCTGGGCGCGCTGAATAGCCTGAACCGCCCCGCTGTACCGACCGATGAGCGCGTTCCAGCGAACGATCGCCAGTTCCTTCAGCATTTGCAGGCCATCACGCAAATAGCTGATCCGGGTGCGCGCATCGTGCGCCCAGCTCACCGGAATTTCCCTGATCTGATAGCCACGCTTGAGGGCGATGAACAGGATCTCCGGATCGAAACCCCAGCGTTCGATAGTCTGCAACTGGAACACGGTTTGGGCCGCGGTGCGCGTAAACGCCTTGAAACCGCACTGCGTGTCCGCAAAGGGCAGGTTCATCACCATGCGCGTCAGCAGGTTGAAGCAGCGGCCGAACAACTGCCGGTAGAGCGGTTGACGATGGGTTTGGCGGCTGGTGGCCAGCCACCGCGAACCGATGGCGATGTCCGCGCCCTGGGCAATTGCCGCAAACAGGCCCTCGGCCTCTTCTATGGGGGAGGAAAGGTCCGCATCGGTGAACATCACGATGTCGCCCATGGCGTGCAGAACGCCGTGCCGCACTGTGTAGCCCTTCCCGCGGTTAGCGGGGTTTTCCAAAAATCGAATTTCCGGCGCCGTTCGGGCAAATTCCTTTACTACCTCGGCGGTGTTGTCCAGCGACCCGTCATTCACCACCACGACCTCGGCGTCCCAGCCATGGGCGCGAATGCAGTCGACTACCGACCTGAGCGTCGCGGGGATGCGTTCGCTCTCGTTGTAAGCCGGGATCACGATGCTGTATCTGGGGAATTGCGCCACTTGGAAGCCTCTTTTGTTGCTGGTTTATAGATGTCGCTGGAGGGGAGCCTGACTCCCTAAATGATAAACGAGGCCGGGTAACCTGAGCGTATTTTCCCTTCCTCCATTCCCGAAAGGGGTTGGTTCGCGAATCCCGCAAGTCACATATCTCTTTATTTTTCATTCGCAGAGGCGCTGATTTTGGTTATGCTGTTTGCGGAGGCCATGAGGCAATGACCAAGGCAGACTTGGTGGAAAAAGTAACCCGCCTGGGCGACCTGACCCGCCGGGACGGCGAGATCATCGTCGAAACCATCTTTGATTCCGTAATCCGCGCCCTCCAGGGCGGGGACAAAATCGAGATTCGCGGGTTTGGCTCCTTCCGTATCCGGCAGCGCAATCCCCGCATCGGCCGGAACCCCAAGACCGGCGAGCGCGTCGAAGTGCCCGCCAAGCGCGTGCCCTACTTCAAGCCCTCCAAGGAACTCCGCGATCTCGTCAATCCCGAAGAGGCAGCCGAGACCTCTAAATAAGCCAGCCATACGCCCGGCAAGCGGGACGTATGGTGCCCAGCACGATATGGTGCCCAGCACGTATCTTACGCAGCACGGAAATCATCAGGACACATCACCGTCTGAGCCGCGCCAGTCGTGTGTGCGCCCAAGCTGAGCTGTTCCCTATTTTCTGTTCCCAGCCTGGATCCCGATCACGTTAAGCATCCGTCCGCATCGTCCGCGCGAGCCGCGATGCGAAAAAAACAGCTCCGGGTGGCAGTGGGTGCAAGCTCCCACTACCTGAATGGCTTCCGGTTTAAGCCCGGCGGCCAGGAGTTGCCGGCGGTTAGCCTCCACCAGGTCCAAGTGCAGACTGGGCGCGATGGGGGAATGGCCGGGTGCGCGCTGCGTCATGAACAACAGCGGATACTTTTTGCGCACCGGATCGCTGTCATAAACCTCGCGGAACAGCTCCGCCCCGTAGGCGAACTGGGATTCAAACTCCGAAAAGACGTCCTCTCCTACCTGGTAGCAGCAGAGAAGATTTCCTGGGCCGATGGCAGCCACCAGGTCTTCCGGCTGGGAGCCGAATTCCATGCGCATGCGCCCAATCCCGTTTTCCACGATGCGCTTCACCGTTCCCCGCCAGCCGGCGTGAAATGCCGCCACCGCCTTGCGCCGGCGATCGGCCACCAGGACCGGTATGCAATCCGCGGTCTGGATCGCGAGTAGAAGGCCGGGGCGATCGGTCATCAGGCCGTCTCCCCTGCCCAGGGGCTTGCCCGGCTTCACAGTAGCCGAGGCCGGGTTCCCAGGGACCGGAATGTTCGCAAAGTCCGGGTCACCGGCAAAGATCAGGACGCTGGAGTGAACCTGGCGGAGGGTAGCGAGCGGCCTTGCGCGGTTCCCGGTCACCGCTTCCGCGAGGAGTTCGCGATTGCGAAGCACATTGTCCCGCTCGTCGTCGGGCGTAAACCCCAGGTTCAATTCGCCCGGCATGCCGTCTCCGCCATAGGCGAGAGAAACCCCACCCCGGCGGGTGCTGAATCCGTGCCACAGCCAGGGAATCCCGTCCCAGGCGGGAACCGGCAGGAACTCAACCCCATTGGGAGCAACCCGGGCCGGGGGCGGGTTGGGCGACAATTCTTCTGGCGTCACAGGCTGGTAGCGGGCCCGCGGGGCCACGCCGGCTGGCTTTACACGACGGCTTCGGACCAGTCCTGCATGCTCAAATACGCGATCCAGCGCCTCAATGTCATTTTTTGACCCAGTTTCGGGGATTTTTGGCGCCGTTTCCGCGCTCAAAGAGGTAGAAACGGTACTTTGGGCACCATCCGTGGTGCGCCGCTTTGAACCCGATGCAGGCATCCATTTTGATTGTATCCGCAGCTTCACGCGGGCCTGCGTGAACAACCTGGGCCTGTGATGGTTCAGCGACGGCTCAGGAGCGGCATCGCCAACGCTCTGAATCAGCAAAACTTATAAGCAAAATTTTGAGGGAGAGAAAGCGGTTTCTCAGAAAGCATTTGGGCCTGCCTTCCGGCAGGCCCGCTTGAGAGGCATAAATTGGAGGGGGTCCTGGAGGGATAGTCGGAGAAGGGGTCCTTCTTTTTAGAAAGGACCTTCAAAAAGGAGAGAAACACCTACCTTGGAAGGGCCATAATTCGGGGAAGCCTCTGCTTGTTACTGGATTGGACGCCACCCCTTCAGCAATGGTTGCTCGAATAAACTCAGAATCTTTTTCCGATTGATTTGGAGCAATCAGCTTCCCGTTTTGGGAATCAAGCCCATCTGTGCCTTGCTAACCAGCCGGAAAAATGGGTCCGGAAACTTGGTCCCGTGAAACTCGCCCCACCAGATTACAACGGAGGTACACTCTGTTCCAGAGTGAAGCGCTGGAAATATTTCGCACTGGCTGCCGCGGTGTTGGCGGCAGGCGGTTATTTTTACCTGCAGGGCGGCTCAGCTTTGGGCAGCCTGTTTTCTTCCAGCTCGGGGCGCAAGATCCTGGCGATGGGGGGATCATCCTGGCACTCGATGGCACGGCCGGGTGACGGATTCAAGGTGGACCTGCCCGCCGAAGCCAAGGACACACAGGTTCCGGCATTCAATGAAGCCGGCGGCTCCGAGCCGGTGCACATGCTGATCGCAAATCTCGACAGCGATGTGACCTATGCGATCACCTGGCAGGACAACCCGCCCGTGGCCCGCGTCAGCCATTCGATCGATCGCACTCTCAACATGGCCCGGGACGGGATGCTGGCGCGCACCGAAACGACCATCGTCAGCGAATCACGCGGCAACCACCGCGACTTCCCTTCCCTCGATATCGTGGCCCGCAACAACGAGGGCGGGATGCTGAATGCCCGGCTGGTGCTGGCCGACGAACGCCTCTACATGCTGATCGCGCTATTCCCGTCCGCAAGTTCCGTCAGAGAGAAAGACGTGCATCGGTTTTTCAATTCTTTCGTGCCCGCGCATCACGGCGGCATCCCGGAAACTGTGCCGTCCGCCGCGCAGGAGTAGCTCGGCCACAGCAAACACCGGCTGCACCAGCTTCGGCGCGTCTTTGCTTCTGCGCCCGACGTGGGTTACCAGCTCTCGATCTGGAGACCTTGGAACCCACGCGGGTCCATGCTTCAACTGAACCCCAACACCGGATGTGGCGAGTAAGCATCCTCGAGTGCGGTCGTCTCTTCCGCTGACAGCCGCAAAGTCAGCGCTGCCACCGCGTCCTGAAGATGGTTAGGCTTGGTCGCGCCCACGATCGGAGCCGTAATCCCCGGCCTGGCCAACAGCCACGCCAATGCCACCTGCGCCATGGGCACGCCGCGCTTCTCCGCAATCTCGCGCAACCGCTCAACCACCTTGCGATCGTCGTCCTCAGTGCGCGAATACATCGTGTTCCCGAAGCGATCGGTTTCCGAGCGCTTTGTCGTCTCTGATTGCCACGGACGCGCGAGCCTTCCCCGCGCCAGAGGGCTCCACGGCAGCACCCCGATGCCTTCAGCCAGGCACAGCCCGATCATTTCCCGCTCTTCCTCGCGGTAGAGCAGGTTGTAGTGGTTCTGCATGCTGACAAAACGCGTCCACCCGCGCGCATCGGCCAGGTACAACGCCTTCGCGAATTGCCACGCATACATCGAAGACGCGCCGATGTAGCGCGCTTTACCCGCCTTCACCGCATCGTGGAGCGCCTCCAGCGTCTCTTCGATGGGCGTCTCGTTGTCCCAGCGGTGGGTCTGGTAGAGATCCACAAAGTCGGTCTGAAGCCGCCGCAGACTCTGGTCGAGTTCATAGAGGATCGCCTTGCGGGAGAGCCCGCCGCCGTTAGGCTCATCGCGCATCACGCCATGCACCTTGGTGGCGATGACCACGGCTTCGCGGCGAGTGTTGTCCTTTAGGAAGTTGCCCAGCACGACTTCGCTGTCGCCGCTGGAATAGACATTGGCGGTATCGAAGAAGTTTATGCCCAGATCGAGAGCCTGGCGGAAGAACGGGCGGCTCTCATCTTCGGTGAGAGCCCAGTAGTGGCGGCCTCCCTTGGCCTGGCCTTCCTTCGCGGGCGAGCCGTAGGTCATGCAACCCAGGCAGATGCGCGAAACCTTCAGCCCGGTTTTGCCAAGATTCACGTAGTCCATGCGTTCTCCTGTGCTCGTGGATTGGAGTCTGCGGCGATGCGGAAAGATGCAAGGGTCGCGGGTGCCGGCCTCGCGCCTGGCACACAAAACGTCGCCGCCGGCTGGGTACCCGCATTCTTGAGGGTCAGGCGCGAAGCAGGGCCTCGTAGATGCGCAGCGTGCGCTCGTTGAAGCAGACGAAGTTGACTAGCTCGACGCCATTGCCATCGGCCTGAGCCTTCACAGTGTCGACGGCGATGTGCGCGGCGCGTTCTGCGGGAAAGCCGTAGATGCCGGTGCTGATGGCGGGAAACGCAATCGATCGCGCGTTGTGCTCGGCGGCGAGCGCCAGCGCGCGCCGATAGCAGGCCGCCAGTAATTCGTCTTCGTGGTGATCGCCGCCGTTCCACACCGGCCCGACGGCATGAAACACCCATTTTGCAGGAAGGCGGAAACCGGGGGTGGCCTTGGCGTCGCCGGTTTCGCAGCCGTTCAGTTTGCGGCACGCCTCCAGCAGCTCGGGACCCGCGGCGCGGTGGATGGCACCGTCCACACCTCCGCCACCGAGAAGGGATGTGTTCGCCGCGTTGACGATGGCGTCGACATGCAGTCTGGTGATATCGCCGGAAACGGGAATCAGTTGCGCCATGCGAAATTTCTTCTCGGTCCCTGATTCTAAACTCCGGCATCGGTTTGCCCGGTGGTGAATCTAATAAGCCATGGCGAGCGGGTTGGAAGTATCGGTGCTGGACCTGGTGGGTATGCATCCCGGCGAAGGACCAGGCCCGGCGATCGCGCGTTCGGTGGACCTGGCGCAGCACGCCGAGCAGTGGGGCTACAAGCGCTTCTGGCTCGCGGAGCACCACTCCATCGATGGGCTGGCGTGCTCCGCCACCGCGGTGCTGATCGGGCACGTGGCCGGCAAAACAAAGACCATCCGCGTGGGGAGCGGAGGCGTGATGCTTCCCAACCACGCGCCGCTGGTGGTTGCCGAACAATTCGGAACACTGGAAGCAATCTACCCCGGCCGCATAGACCTCGGCCTGGGCCGCGCTCCCGGCGGCGACTTCGCCACCATGCGCGCCCTGCGCCGCGACTCGCAGCAGTCCGGAGATGATTTTCCGGCGCTGCTCAATGAGCTTCGTACGTATCTCGGCGACGTGAAGCCGGGGCAGATGGTGAAGGCCATTCCCGGCCAGGGCAGCCATGTGCCCATCACTCTCCTCGGTTCCAGCCTGTTCAGCGCCCAACTGGCCGCGCAACTGGGGCTGCCTTTCGCTTTCGCGGCCCACTTCGCGCCGCAGCACCTCTATGTGGCGGCATCCCTCTATCACGAGAAGTTCCGGCCGGGCGCGCTGCCGCAGCCCTACATGATGGTGGGCGTAGCGGTAATTGCAGCCGAGACGGATGCCGCGGCACGCCGCCTCTTCACCACGCCGCAACAACGCTTCCTGCGCCTTGTCCGCAATGAGCCGGTGGAGCTTTTGCCGCCGGTGGATTCGATGGATGGCCTCTGGACCGAATGGGAGCGAGCCGCAGTGGAAAGCAAGCTGGGCGCGGCGATCGTGGGATCCAATGACACTGTCAAGGCGGCTTTGGAGAAACTGGTCCGCGATACGGGCGCAGCGGAAGTCATCGTGGTTACCGACCCCTATTCGCACCAGGACCGGGTGGAGTCGTACCGGCGGGTAGCGGAAGTGGCGAAAAAAATCGAAGTACGGGAAAGAATCTCGGCGAGTTGATAATTCCTCCACCCTCGTCCTCCGCGACAAACCGAAGATCGCAGATGGCAGGCTGACGCCAGGACTACGGAGCAGTGAAGCGCTTTGTTCCGCCGGTATACTTCAATCAAGACAGTCCTGGGCATGAGCATGGTGGCGGGAGTTCGGGAGTAATGCGACTGGCGCGGCGGTCGACTTCGCGGGAGCAAATGCGAGAGTTCAGCTGGGACGATCTCCTGGGCGACGTCGACCCGGTTTGTCTCGACTTGGATTCGGCACGGCAGCGGATCGCCGGGCGCGTGGTTATGGTCACCGGCGCGGCGGGCTCTATCGGGTCGGAACTGTGCCGGCAACTCCTGGAATGTGGGCCCTCCAAACTGCTCTGTGTCGATCGGGCCGAGACCCCGCTATTCCATCTGCAGAATGTGCTCTCCGGCTGCTTGCGGCCCGTGGAAATGAGCGCGAAGAGCGAGATTATCTATCGCCTCGCGGATATCACTGACAGCGTGCGCATGGGCGATCTCATCCGCGAGCAAGGTGTCCGCGCACTGCTCCACGCCGCCGCGTACAAGCATGTCCCCCTGATGGAGTACAACCTCCAGGAGGCATTGAAGAACAATGTCTTCGGCCTGGAGTCGCTGATGGAAACCGCCGGGCGCTGCGGCTGCGAGGACTTTCTGCTGATCTCGTCGGACAAGGCGGTCAACCCCACGAGCTTCATGGGATGCACGAAGCGCATCGGGGAGCTGATTATGGCGGCGCGGCCCTCCCCCATGCGCTGCCTGTCGGTGCGCTTCGGCAACGTACTCGGATCCCAGGGCAGCGTGGTTCCGCTGTTCCGCGAGCAGATCCGGGTCCAGCGCAGGATCACCGTGACCCACCCCGACATGGCCCGGTATTTCATGCGGATTCCCCACGCGGTGTCGCTGATCCTGCAGGCGTTTTCGATGGCCGAGCAGCGCGACCTTTTCGTTCTGGAGATGGGGAAGCCGGTGCGCATTCTCGACCTGGCCCGCGCGCTCATTCGGATTTCGGGCGTGCCGCAAGACGAAGTGACCATCGAGTTCACGGGCGTGCGGCCCGGCGAGAAGATGTTCGAGGAACTGTTCTTCGATTTCGAGACGCGGCTCAACACCCCGGCCACGAAAATCTTCAGGGTACAGGCCCGGGTTGAACCGTGGGCGCCGCTCCAACAGCAGCTTGCTGAACTGCGGGCCGACTGCGCGACGGGGATTGTCGATCGCATCCGATCCAGGGTGAAGGAGATTGTTCCCCAGTATCGATGGGAGCCGAAAGAAGCCGACGTGCCCGCCAATCTTCTGCTCCGTTGAAGCGGGCAACCGCAGGTCCTGCGACTTCTGGCGACTTCGGCGCGCGTTGCTCGGCCTCGCTTTGAATAACACCATCCGGACCCTTGGCCCTTGTTCGAGAGCCCCGCGCCTGCTCTGCTAAAGTGGAATGTTGCGGTGGAGATTCGTCACGATTACCCGGGCTAGACGGGCATTCGTGCCGCGCCGCCCACTGCTCCAAGGATGAAGTTGCATGCCTGGCGGTCCCGCTTCCCCCCATCAAGAACTGGCGCCATTCCTCATCGATCCGCTCTTCGTCAGCCGAGTGTGGGGCTATCATGACCTGCGCCCCTGGTACGACGTGAAGATGGAACCAGGAAACGGTCGCGACCCGATCGGCGAAGTCTGGCTGACGGGCGATGAGTGCCGGGTGGCAACGGGACAGTTCGCGGGCAGCAAGCTCGGCGAAGTTTTCCCTGCCGCTGGGGAAGCTATCCTTGGCCCGGACGCTCCTTCCCCCCAGTCGCCGCTCCTGGTAAAAGTAATCTTCGCCCGCGAGAAACTGAGCGTTCAGGTACACCCCGACGATACCCTGGCCGCGAAATACGGGCAGCCGCGCGGAAAAACCGAAAGCTGGTATGCGCTGAGCGCGGAGGACGGAGCGCAGGTGGCCGCGGGCCTCAAGGACGGCGTCACCATCGACCAGGTGCGCGCCGGCATCGAGCGCGGCACACTGGAACAAAGCCTCAACGTTCTCCCCGTCAAGCGCGGCGACATGGTGTTTGTCGATGCGGGCACGGTGCATGCCATCTGGCCTGGCTCGATTCTGCTCGAAACCCAGCAGAACTCCGATATCACCTACCGCATGTACGACTACGGGCGCCCGCGCGAATTGCATGTGGAGAAATCGCTGGAGGCGACGCGCTTAGAGACGCGCGCCGGGCTGGTTCCGCCCCGGGTGCTCGAGGACCGCACCATCCTCATCGATGTGGAGTATTTCCGCGTGGAGCGTGTGGCGGTGGAAGGAAGCCGCCCGAGCGCCTCGCTGCCGGGGCAGGACGAAGCCCGGCCGGGCTTGTCCTATCTGTTCGCGGCGGCTGGCTCGGCACGGCTCTCGGGCAGCGGATTTGCTCCCATCACCTTACCCCCTCGCGGCATTGCCGCAATACCGGCGGCATCCCCGGCGTTTACCATGGAAGACCGGGGGGGACTCGACCTGATTCGCATCTCTCCGCGTTGGCCCCGCAAACCGTTATGAACAATCCTGCCTGGCGACAATCCGTGATGGCCTACATCCGCGCTGAAGCGCAGCCGAAAGACAAGTTCGGCCATCAGCCCCGTCTTTACGCCCTCGCCTCCCAGATCGGCAAAGGCATGGAGTACGACGACGACGTGCTCTTCGCAGCCGCCTGGATGCACGACCTGGGCGTCTACATCGGCCACCGCCCGGTGAACCAGGCGGAGTTGGAGCGGTGGAATCACGTGCCCTACACCATTGCACGCACCCGGGAACTGCTGGCGGCCTGCGGATTTCCCACCCAGAAACTGGACGGCGTTTGCGAAGCGATCCGCACCCATCAGCCGTTCGACGAGCCCCACACCGCGGAGGCCACGATTCTTCGCGACGCCGACATCCTCGAGCAGCTCGGCGCCATCGGGGCGCTGCGCGCGCTGGCAAAGGTAGGCCGCGACACGCGCTACCCCACGTTCTCGTCCGTGCTGCCCGTACTGCACCGCGCGGCCGAGGAACTGCCCGGCAAAATCCGCCTTCCCGCGGCAAAGCTGCTGGCCGAACCCCGCGTCGAGGTTCTGAAAATCATGATCGCCGCCATTACCAACGAAGCCGGCGACCTTCTGTACTGACGAAAAAACTTCCGTGCCCCACCCTCGAGATTTTTTCTGTCGCGAGGATGGGAGACCACGAAAGCGAACTGGCGGGATGGGGTCACGCCCTCAAGTGAATCTTAGTAGTCGATCCACTACCCCTGCGGCGGTCCCATGGGCTTTTCGTGAATGATCATCCACGAGGTGCCGAACTGGTCGCGTAACTGGGCAAACCGGGTGGCGAAGAACGTTTCCTGCATCTCCATAAAGACCTGTCCGCCTTCGGAGAGCAGGGTGTAGATCCGCTCCGCCTCCGCATCGCTATCCGCGGCAAGGCACAGATACACGCTGCGCATCGGCTGGAAGCGGTCCGGAGGCACGTCGCTGGCCATGATGACGCTGCCGCCTATCGTGATGCTGGCGTGCAGCACCGCATCCTTCATCTCCGGCCCGAGGCCGGGAACGGGCGACTGCCCGTGAGTCATCAGCATATTGATCTTCGCGCCCAGTTCCTTTTCATAAAAGCGAAAGGCTTCTCCGCAGTTTCCGCCGTAATTCAGGTACGTATTCACCTTCATCGCGCTTCTCCTCGAGATGGATGAGTAATCGCCGTGGATCAAGCGGGGAACGAAAAGCAACCGCGCGAACGCCACCACAACACCCTATCGGTTCACCCCTCGCGGTCGGCAAACTTTGTGACCGGATCGCAATCCACTGTATGGATCCATGACCAGCATGGATGCATGAGCCGCATGGATGCATGAGCCGCCCTCGATGATCTAGCCTTGATGTCCATGAGTGCATTTGCGAATTTTCCCCGTATCACTCCGTTCCTGTGGTTCGACTCGAACGCGGAAGAGGCAGTCGAATTCTACCTGTCCATCTTCAAAAACTCCCGCCGGCTCGACGAGCTGCGCAATACCGGCGACGCTCCCGGTCCAAAGGGAGGCGTTCTCACCGTGGCGTTCGAACTCGACGGGCAACACTTCACCGCTCTGAACGGAGGACCTGGCTACCCGTTCACGCAAGCAGTGTCGTTGGTGGTTCGATGTGATTCGCAGCAGGAGGTCGACTATTACTGGGAGAAGCTTTCTGCGGGCGGCAAGGAAATCCAGTGCGGATGGCTGATCGACAAGTTCGGAGTGTATTGGCAAATCACGCCTGCGCGCCTTCCGGAGCTCATCAAGAACGCCAAGGCCTTCCAGGCCATGTTGAGAATGGTGAAGATCGATATCGCCGAAATCGAACGGGCGGCGCAGTAGTGTTAACAGGCCCTAATCCAGCTTCAACTCCAGAGGCCGGTCGAGGTGCGCCGGATCGAATTCCTTCTCGCCCCCGGTGGTCGGAAGGCAGTGCCGGCTGGACTGTACGGTCGTCGCATACGAGCGGGTGACGTGCAGGCGATCCATGATGACGTAACGCGTCCGCAGTCCCCCGACGGTTTGCGGCAGGGTAAGCGGATTACTGGTGCGATCGACATCAGCGCGATCGACATAGATCACCACCGCCGCCTCGCGGGGATTATCGAGGCTCTGGCCCACCCCGACGCCGAAGAACGCCGGGTTGCGGGCCATCAGGGTGCGCGCTGCCTGCCGTTTGACGGCGAGGGCCTGGCTCAACACGGCGCCGCCCAGAGCCGGCGCGCCCGCCAAAGAATTTGCCAGCGGCGCGGTTCCCAGCGACACCGCATGCGCATTGGTGGGAATCACCACCGTCCGCACGCCTTCAATGGTCGCGGGCACGCCGGCTGCTCCGTTCTCATCCACGTAGACCACGACGGCAGCTTCCCCCGGGTGATCCGTGCTCTTTCCCAGGCTGATTCCCACGATTCCCGCGGAGGGATTCACCAGCTGGCGGGCCGCGCCCAGCGCCTGCTGCCCGCGCTGAATCTGCTCCCCGCTCAGAGCCGTGGCCTGGGCGGACGAAACCGTGCTGTCGCCGTAGCTGAGGCAACTGACACCGTGATCCGCCGTGCCTACGAATGAGAAACTGGTGCCGGCCCCGGCCTGGGCAGCCAACTCGGTCAGCACATCGGGTGCGGGATTGGCCACCCCGTGGCCCACGCCCGAGGCGTCCGTGCCCCCAGCGAAAAACAGGCCTACGGGTTCGGCGTTGTTGGCGTCCACCACCAGCGCGCCCGAGTCGCCCGCATCGCTGAAGCGGTCGCCGCTCATCGCCACCTGGTTGGTAAAAAGCTTGGTGAGGTAGGGCCGGGTCTCGGCGCAGTCGCGATAGTAGTCCACCGCCACATCGAGGGCGATTGCGGAGATCGCGCCGCAGGTCAGCCCCGTGGTCCGCCCGCTCTTTGCCACCTTCATTTGTAACGCCGCGCTTTCGCCCTTCCCGCCGGTGGAGGAAACTCCCGGCGGCGCCGCCCCCAGCGTTCCGTCCGGCTGCCGTCCGCCCAGTTCCAGGATCGCTCCGTTCACGTCGATGGTGTGCGAGTTGACCTGGGCGATGGCCGCATCGGCGTTGGTATGTCCCGCCTTGAGCGGCAGCCATGCGGAGAGCGCGGCCACCGGCACAGTTCCGGGCCCCTCGCCGCTGGGCGTGCAGTTGTTGTCGATCAGGCCGGGCTGCACGATCGCGTCTCCCACCATGGCATGGTCGCTGCGCGCCAGCACGTGGTTGTTGCTCAACAGGTATTGGCGGCCGGCGTTGTCCTGAATCAGAGAACCGAGCGTGCCGCTGCAGCAGTCCGCAATGGTGTTGCCGTGGGCGTCAAAGTCGTTGTTGTTGCCTCCGGAACTGCCCAGCGGCATGAGAGTGGGCAACTGGCCCTGATGCCCGGCGGGGTTACTGGTCACGCCCGCACTGTTCAGCAGAATCTGCGCGTCCGTGCGCGCCGTGGATCCGGGCGCCTGCGCGACCAGGTACGCAACCTCGGCCGCGGCGATGGCCGGTGGCGCCGTATACGTCACCGCGCAGGACGTGAATGCCTTACTGGACCGCTGGCAGGTGGTGAGCCCCAGCGAACCCTGGCCGCCTCCGGACCCCGTGGCCGCATTTGCCAGGGCGAATTGGATCCCGGCGTTGCCGCCCGCCAGGGCCAGCTTTCCGGTCAATGTCACTGTCCCGTTTGCGCCCAGGGCCACATTCTGCGGCGTCAGGGGCTGAAGAAAACCGGGGGTAACGGTGATCCGGGCGCTCGCCGCGATTCGCGGGTCGGCTGAGAGGCGCGCAGTTACCACCACCGGGGCGGCATCGGTCGTCAGGTAACTGGGCGGAATGTACTCGCCGGCGGCGCTGATCCGGCCCGGACCCGCGATCGGATCCCCTCCCGAGACCGACCAGCTGACCGGCGCGGAAGCTCCATTGGGCAGGGTGGCTCGAAACCGGTTCACCGGCAGCCCGTGAGCATTGGCCGCATTGCAGCCGCTGCAGTTGGTGTCGATTACTTCCGCGCCCGAAGAGACAACCAAGGCAGCGTTGGCGGAGTTAGCCGTAACTGTAGCCGTGCCGCAGCCGGCCACCACCACCAGGAATGGCGCAGCCAGTAACGCCCCCGCGGTGAGCGCAAACCGGCGCAGGCCCACACCTATGGACGAAGACGGCACCCGCATTCGACGGTTGAGCTGCAAATGGTCCCGGGCTTCTGCGCGCGCCTGCTCGCCCCATCTTGGGGCTCTCAGGCCAATACGCTCCGCGAAATCGCCAATGCCGGTCAGCAACACGCCTGCCCACCCCCGGCGATTCGACTCTCTAGTGATTTTACTGGAAGCTATGTTACAACCGGTCGAGACCCGGCGACACACCCCTTCCGGGTAGTGCCGCCAGGCAGCGCAATGGCCTTTGATCAGCTTGCCCTGCATTCCCGCATCGTTTGTCCCCTCTCGCGTGGGTATCAAATTGATTTCGTTCTACTTTCGTTCCAGAGTGACCGCTATCACTGAAAGCAAATCATTTTCGGCCGATTGTGAATGCCATTTCAGCCCGGCTCCACGGAATTGGAGAATATTGGCATCGCGACCGCGCCCCAGGAGTCCGCGCGTAGCTTTCTCTCCCCGCCGCGGGCTGCGGCCGGCCGCGATTCGCGACAAGGAGGGAATCATGGCACTCACGAGGCTCACCGAATATCTCGACAGCCAGCATGTTCTCTACACCGTGATCACGCACTCTCCCGCCTATACGGCCCAGGGCATCGCCGGCCTGACCCACATATCCGGGAAAGAGCTGGCCAAAACGGTGATGGTGAAACTGGACGAAAAGCTTGCCATGGCGGTTCTGCCCGCCAACTACCATGTCGACCTGGCTACGCTCAAACGGACTTTGAAAGCCAAGACCATGGCGCTGGCATCGGAGGACGATTTCAAGGACCGCTTCAGCGAGTGTGAAACCGGCGCCATGCCTCCGTTCGGAAATCTTTTCGGGCTGCCCGTGTTTGCCGACGACAATCTGGCGAAGGACAAGGAAATCGCGTTCAACGCCGGAACCCATCGTGAGCTGATTCGCATGTCGTGGGACGATTTCAAGCGGCTGGCCGAGCCTATGATGCTCCGCTTCGCCGCAGGGAGGTACAACCAGGCGGCGTAGGGCACACTCCCGGCGCTCCACCCTGGTGAACGTCTTTGGTGCTGGCCATGCGGAATGGATGGGGCTTTTGAAGCTCTGATACTGCAGCCGAATATGCCCTCATCTCGTGATTTTCCCAGTGTCCCGGGACTCGGGTCGTCGCTACGCTGGATGAAGTTGCTGGGGCTGCCAGACTGCGAGACAGGCCGCGATGGAGCGCATGATGAACTATCCATTGTTAATCTGTATCGCGACGCTGCTGTGCCTTTGGGCATCCGCCCGCATGGGGGTTTTCCTTCGCTACCGGAAGAAACCTGAGGATGAATCCGAGGGCGAAGATTACAGCCTTGTCCTCAGCGCCACCTTGACCCTGCTGGGCCTCCTGATTGGGTTCAGCTTCTCGATGGCAATCAGCCGCTATGACCAGCGCAAAAACTACGAGGAGGAGGAAGCCAACGCGATCGGAACGGAATACCTTCGTGCCGATCTGCTGAGTGAACCGGCTCGCCAGAAAGTGAAGGCACAACTCGTCGAATATCTCGACCTGCGCATCAGGAGATATGAGGCGCACGCATCGGAAGCCACTCGGGAGCTGATCTTGAAGACAGGTGAACTTCAGGACGCGATGTGGAAAGAGGTCCAGCAGTCTGCCGCGTCAAGGACGGATGGAGTGATGGCAACCGTGGTCACAGGAATGAACGACGTCATCAATCGCCAGGGCTACACCCAGGCAGCCCGGTGGAACCGGATCCCTCTGCCGGCCTGGGGGCTCATGGCCGCCATCTCTCTATTCAGCAATTTTTTAATTGGCTACGGTGCCAAAGATTCGCACAAGTTTATGCTCCTGATCGTTCCTCTCGTGATTGCGGTCTCCTTCCTTCTCATCGCCGACATCGACAGCCCCAACGGAGGGCTGATCCGTGTGGCGCCGCAAAACCTGATCGCCCTGGCTGATTCGTTGAAGACAACCTAACGATAAGACCCGATTTGTCAGCACGTCCTTGGAAGGAGGCGTGCAAAAAGGCCCGCAGCCATGACGGCTGCGGGCCTTTGATTTGTTGCAGAGCCGATGCTTACTCGCCCTGTTCCGGCGCGTTCGACTTGGGATTGATGCGGATGCGTCCGTGCTTCTTGTATTCCGCCATCACGTTCCCGGCAAACAGGCTGAAGGCCTGGTCCTGCCGCTGATCGCGGATCTGGTCGCGGATCCGGTCAAAGTTCTTCTGGATCTCGTCGGGGGTGGGTTCCTTCTTGTCGATGAGTTTGGCCACCACGCCGGTGCGGCCCGCGTTGATGGGTCCGCTGATGGCGCCTGCCGGCATGTCGAACAGTTGCGGCGCCACCTGGCCGACGTCGCCGAAGTCGGGAACCTGGGTGCCCTGGCCCACCAGGTCGCTGGTCTTTACCGTAGCGCCCACTTCCTTGGCGGCCTTGGCCAGGTCGTGCGAAGCCTGCGCCTTGTCCGCCAGTTCCTTGGTCTTCTGGTTCAGCAACGCCGGAAGCTGGTCGTTGCGGTAGTCATCCAGGACGTGGGTTTTCCAGTCCGCGAAGGAGGGCGCATGGGCCGGCTCCACGCCGGTGATCTGGAAGATGGCGTAGCCCTCGCCGGTGGGGGCGTACTGTGCCGGATCCCCCTGCTTCTCCTGGAAGGCCTTGGAGACCAGCTGCGAACTGTCGGGAAGAGCGGCGACGGTTCCGCCGGCGCCCACCGGCGGCGTGGTCGTTAGTTCCAGGTGGTGCGCCGCGGCGGTCTTCTCCAGCCCCTGCTTGTTGGCCTCAGCGGTCAACTGGCGGGCATAGTTCTCTTCGGCCTGGGCGACCTTCTCGCGCACCAGGGTCATCTGGATGGTAGGGGTCACTTCGTTGAGCGGTTGTTCGTGCGCCGCCTGCCGCGACTCCACCTGCACGATGTGATAACCGAACTGCGACTTCACGATCTTGGTTTCACCGATCTTCTGCGAGAAGATGGCATTGTCGAATTCCGGCACCATGCGCCCGCGCTGCGAGGGGCCGAGTTCGCCGCCCGTATCCTTGCTGCCCGGATCGTCGGAGTATTTCTTGGCCAGCTCGGCAAAATTTCCGCCGTTCTGGATTTGCTTCAGAACATCCTCGGCCTTGGCTTTGGCCGCCGCATCCGCTTTGGCATCGGCGCCCGCGTCCAACTTGATCAGGATGTGCCGCGAGGTCGCTGTTTCCGGAGCGGTGTATTCGGAGCGGTGCTGGTTGTAGTAGGTCTGGATCTCCTGCGGGCTGGGCTGCGGAATCCCGCCGGGAAGCTGCTGCGGCGTGAACGCGAAATACGTGATCTTGCGCTGTTCCGGCACTGCATTCTTGTAGCGGACCGCGTTCTTGTTGAAATACGCCTCCAGGTCCGAGTCCGACGGGTTGATGGTCTTGCGCAGGTCGTCGCTGGACAGCACCGCGTAATCAAACTTGATCTTGATATTGTCCTTCAGGTACTGGGCGCGCACTTCCTGGTCGCTGACGGTGACGCCGGCAGTGACGAACTTGCGCAGCCGCTGCAGGACGATGTCGCGGCGGATATTGTCCTCGAACTCCGTCACCGATATACCCAGCACGCCGTTCACCAGCGCCGCGTATTGCTGGTCGCCGATGTAATTGCCTTTGGGGAACAGGCGATCGCCGGTGGGACCGGTGTGCAGGTAATTAGCCACGTCTTCCTTGGTAGCGGTGATGCCCAGCTTGTCCGCTTCCTCCAGGAGTACCTGCTGCTCCACCATCTGCTGGCCCACCTGCTGGGTGAAGAAGTTCAGGATCATGGGATTATCCGCGTACTGCGGATTGCGCTGCTGGATCTGCTGGCGCGCGGTCTGCTCCACCTTGGTCTGCAGGATCTCTTCGCCGTTGGAGAACAGCTTGTTGTACCAGTGGGGATAGATCACGGCGTAGTCGCTGCCCGATACGGCGCCGCCGGCCGCCAGGCCGGGAATCAGGTAAACGACCATCGACACCGAAGCGGCGGCGATGATGACGACAAACAGGGCCTTGGTCAGGCGGTTTTCTTTCTGCAGAAAACGAATCATGGGCTGGGTTTCTACTCTCTACGCGTAGCATTGCTCCGCGCACCTGGCCCCAAGGGCGGCACGCGGACGGCAATAGCTCGCTGGACGCGATTACCACTCATTATAAACGAGAGCAAGCTTTCGTTTCTGCGCAGGAGCAAGGTGGCCGGAAGGGCAATGTTCGTACTTCGCCCGTAAATTTATGTTGACAAAAAACTAGACCAGCTTCAAAAATGTTGACTCTCGCGAATAGTTGTCGAACATCCTTCTCCTGTTCTGATCACTGGGCCAAACGAACCCTTATCAGGGCGAGGCCGCTCGGGTCTCACCGGAAGACTGAATGGGTTTCATTCGAAGCCGGGCTAAGTCACTCAAAAATTGATCACTTCCGTGTCATAAGCCGACGGAGAGTACGAATGAGCGTCGCCAATCGTTCCTGCGCCGGGATATGGAGTGTTGTCATCCCTGACTGCGGGCGCCCTGCACGGTGCCGTCCAGGGCCGCGCAATCCCGTGCCGACCTGAGCCCAAAATGCCGGGAAGAAGATCCTCGCGCGGCGGAAACCGGCTTCTTGTCGACCGCCACCGCACCGCCTTAAGCCACTCCCAGCAAAGAGGTGGAATTCTATGGAACGGACAAGTCGAAAACTGCCTGCCCTTGTCGCCCTGTGCGCCCTGCTCGTCTGTGCAGACGGACCAGTTGTGGCCCAAACGCCTCGTCCCCGGCCTGCGGTCATCGCTTACGGCGCAGGCACGGGAAAAATCGCAGCAGTCATCGCGGGGATCGCCGGAGCCGGTATTGCACTCGGCGTGGGCTTCACCCTGGCGATGAGACACGAGAGTCACTCCGTAACCGGCTGTGCGCGCTCCGGCCCTAACGGCCTGATCTTGATGAGCGATTCCGACAAGCAGAGCTATTCCCTGCTGGGTGATGTGGCGGGAATCAAGCCCGGCGACCGTTTTCGCCTTTCGGGGAAAAAAGGCAAGGAGAAATCCTCCGGCACCCACCAATTCCTGGTGGAGAAGGTCGCGAAGGATTTCGGCGCGTGCGCAGC
>DASXXV010000318.1:0-15773 GCA_036502905.1 Occallatibacter sp.
TTCCGGAGCATCATCCCATCCATGGCTATTTACTTACCCGCATCCGCCGAAGAACAAGACCTCTCGCTCGAAGAGCTGACGCCACGCGAGATTGTGACCGAACTCGACAAACACGTGGTGGGGCAGCGCGCCGCCAAGCGCGCCGTGGCCATTGCGCTACGCAACCGGCAGCGCCGGCAGAAGCTGCCCCCCGACATGGCCGACGACATCATGCCCAAGAACATCATCATGATCGGGCCGACGGGTGTCGGTAAAACCGAGATTGCGCGGCGGCTGGCGAAATTGACCAATTCGCCGTTCCTCAAGGTGGAAGCCTCGAAGTTTACTGAAGTGGGGTACGTGGGGCGCGACGTGGAGTCGATCGTGCGCGACCTGGTGGAGATCTCCATCGACATGGTGCGCGAAGAGCGGCTGGAGGAAGTGGAAGACAAGGCGGAGATGAATGCCGAGGAGCGCCTGCTGGACGTGCTGTTGCCGGCCCCGCCGCAGACTCCTACCACCCACCAGCCGGAGGACAAGCATGCGCTTCCCGGCGGCGACAGCCACCAGCGCACCCGGGAGAAGATGCGCCAGCAGTTCCGCGAGGGCAAGCTGGACGACCGCATGGTGGAGATCGATGTGCGCGAGCGCAACACGCCGCAGTTCGGCATCATCTCCAACCAGAACCTTGAGGATATGGAGATGAACCTCAAGGACATGCTGCCCAATATCTTCGGGGGCGGCACCAAGAAGCGGAAGCTGAAAGTGGCGGACGCGTTCGACTACCTGGTGCAGGAAGAAGAAAGCCGGCTGATCGACATGGATAGCGTGAACCGCGCGGCGGTGGAGCGCGTGGAGTCGAGCGGCATCGTGTTCCTGGATGAGATCGACAAGATCGCGGGGCGCGAAGGCGGCCACGGTCCCGATGTTTCCCGCGAAGGCGTGCAGAGGGACATCCTGCCCATCGTGGAAGGAACCACGGTGAACACGCGCTACGGGATGGTGCGGACGGATCACATCCTGTTCATCGCGGCGGGCGCCTTCCATGTTTCGAAACCGAGTGATCTTATTCCCGAGTTGCAGGGGCGTTTCCCCATTCGCGTGGAGTTGCAATCGCTTACGGTTGACGATTTCCTGCGCATTCTTACCGAGCCGAAGGCATCCCTGACCAAGCAATACTCCGCGCTCCTGGAAACGGAAGGCGTGCGGCTGGAGTTTGCGCCCGAGGCCCTGCGCGAGATGGCGGAGTTTGCGTTCAAGGTGAATGAGACCACGGAGAATATCGGCGCACGGCGCTTGCACACGATCATGGAGCGGGTGCTGGAAGACGTATCGTTTCTCGCACCTGACGTGGCGCGACGGCCGACGGACGACGCCCAGGCGGCATCGGTGTCGGAAATCATCAGCAAGGAAGCATCGGCTCCCCTGCCCTACAGCGAGCGCATGACCAAGAGCGGGCCGGAGAAGGTGTTCTTGATTAACGATGACTACGTGAAGCAGATGGTCGCGTCCATCGTGCGCGATAACGATCTGAGCCGGTACATCCTGTAGGAACTGTGAAGAGAGTGAAAGAGCGAAGTAAGTAAACGGGAGCTAACCGCACAGGCCCGTCACTTTCTTCCCTCCTTCACTCTTTCGCTTTGGTCGCCTCCTGACTCGCTTTATTCCCTGCTCTCAAGGAAACACGTGGAAGAGATCTCTTAGATCGCGGCGGTTGGCGGCGTCGCGGATGAGGGGATATACCCCGAAGATCTCCTGCTCCGTTCGCAGCAAGGAACTGTGCGTATAGTACAGGCTGTTCGAGTAGTGATTGCCCTTGGCGAATGGCGACAAGAGGATCAAGGGAATGGGCCCGTCGCCTTTGGCCGCTTCATCCCACACGATGAACAAAGCTCCTCCGCTGCGATAGGCAGTGGAGTTGAGAATCGCGGGCACATTCCTCTTAAGCCACGCATCGCCGTGGCTGATGGGATTGCCTGAACAAGGGTCGTGCATATCGTCGCACAAATTCGGAGTGATGAAGTTATAGCGGGCGACCTTGTTGTTGGCCAGGTCCGTTGCCAACTCAGAAAACGGCCGTATGTGGCTGATGCAGGTTGACGAGGTGGCGCTGAGGGTATTTGTCTGGTCGTCGAAATAGACGAAGGGATTGTGGCGCACAGCATACAGCGGATCGCCATTGGAGTCTTTCGGGCCGGCGTTGGACAACGGGCAGTTTGTTCCGCTGCTGTCTTCGTCGTACGCTCGCCATGAGATGCCGGCGTTTTCCAGCAGCTTTACCAGATGGTCGTGCGTTCCCTGGTGGTGCTGGTAGGGAGAGCCATCGTCGTGGATGCCGAAGTTTGTTCCCGCCTCCATCCAGAGATAGTTGGGCAGGCTGGGATGATTGCCGTGAGGATTGTTGTAGTTGTTCGCGTAGGACGCCATGGGCAGGAGCGTGTAGTTGATGTACGGCGCGGCGGGATTGCCTTTGATGTTGATGGGGTAGTCGCCCGTCCAGTTATGGTTTTCCATCACGATCACGAACACGGTGTTGATGTGATGAAGTGTCGTGGCCGCATCCGGGGCTTCGCCGGTCTGTGCGACGGACATGATGGCACAAGCAAGGAGGATGGATGGAAGTGTCGACAAAGGGATTCGCATAATACAACTCCTCTAAATTGCTGAGATTGCGCGCTGGAGTCCTCGTAATATATGTCGGCCGGGCTGCTCCATAGCCGCCGTCAATCTATAGACGCACGGTTCAAAAAGAGGGAGGTCTGGAGTGCCACCCTGGGGCGAAGACCTGTCCATCTGGCCCCCCGAGCGAGATCAATCGCGAGTACGTTCATCGAGGCGGAACTCGGCGAGCAGCGGCAAATGATCGGACGCCATCAGCGCCGTCCGGCTACGCCACAGGCGTGCGTCTTCCAGGCGCAGCGGCGGCTCATAGAAGCAATGATCGAGGCTGAGCAGGGGGAGGAGCCCGGGGTAGGTTCGCGGAAAACGTCCCGCGTGGCGCGGGCGGAAAGTCTGAAAACTCTTGCGCAGGAGGCGGGTGGTAAGACCGCGCGTCCACTCGTTGAAGTCGCCGATCACCAGGCGCGGTCCTTTCACGTCGGGGTGGCTGAGGATGCGACCGTGAACCAGCAGACGGCCCTGGTAGCGCCGTTCCATGTGGCCGGTGCCAAGGTGCACATTGAACACGTGAAACGTTTCGGCTTCCCGGACCTGGATCTCTGTCTCCAGGATGCCGCGCCGTTCGCGCCCGCGCCGCGAGACGTCGAAATTCTTCCAGCGCCGCAAGGGGAGCCGGGTAAGAGTCATATTTCCGTACATTCCATTACGAAAGGGGCGATTCTCGCCGAACGCGGACGCATAGCCGGGAAAGGCGCGGGCGATTTGTCCCGCCTGGTCGAACAGGTCTGCGGTGGTTTCGACCGGATCGATCCATTTATGTCCGGCGCCCTCGGGGATATTCACCACCTCCTGCAGGCAGATGATATCCGCGTCGATTTCCTGCAAGACGGCGATGATGCGCTGCGGCGCGAATTTCATGTCGATGCCGCGGCACTTGTGAATGTTGTAGGTCGCGATGCGAAACGGACTGGAAGGCGCACTCATTGCTGTAGGCAGATTATTGCTGACGCTCGATGACCCAGCCCAGGAACTCGGTGGCGCGCTCGGTGACAGGGCGCCGCCGCCAATCGTCCAGCGAGATTTGCCGGCTGTCGTTCAGATCGCCGGCAAAGTCGCTCTCCAGCCGTTCAGCCACCGCCGGATCCCTGATGACCAGGTTCACTTCGTCGTTGATGCCGAAAGACCGGTTATCGAAGTTGGTGGAACCCACCACGGACCAGAGATGATCGATGCACAGTATTTTGGCATGAATCATGGAGGGCTGGTACTCGTAAACCTGGGCGCCGGCCTTCAGTAACGGGCCATATCCGCCGCGGCTGGTGCTGCGTGTCAGCAGGTGGTCGCTCTTGCGTCCGGGAACAAGGATGCGCAAGTTCACGCCGCGCTCAACTGCACGGCAGAGCTCGCGCATGAGGCTCTTGTCGGGAAGGAAATAGGGTGTGGTGATGATGATGCTTTGCCGGGCCGACGCCAGAAGGAGCTGGAACAGGACCCGCGCCCGCGTGGAGCCGCCGACCGTGGGCGTACTGTTGATCACCAGGGCAGTCATCGGGTTCGGACATTGAATCTCGGGAAAGTAAGCCTCGCCCACCAGCAGTTCGCCCGACGCGGCGAGCCAGTTTTCCGCGAACGTGGCCTGCAGATTGGAAACGGCTTCTCCTTCCACGCGAACCATGGTGTCACGCCACCGCGGACTGCTCTTGACGCCTTTGTACCACTGGTCGGCAACCCCGGCGCCTCCGATGAATGCGGTCTTTCCGTCGACGATGAGAATTTCGCGATGGGTGCGATTGTCGATGTGCAGGATGCGGTACATGCTGAAGCCGTTGTAGCGGCGCAAGCGCCCGCCGGCCTCCGTCAGGGGACGGAAGAACCCGCTGCCCGCGCTCACGCTTCCGAAGGCATCGAGCGTCAGGTTGATCTCGACACCGGCGCGCGCGCGTTCGGCCAGTGCGTCCAAATACATGCGCGCGATCTCGCTTTTGTGGAAGATGTAAGCCTCGAGGCACACGCTGCGCTGGGCGCTGCGGATGGCGTCGAGTATGGCCGGATAAAAACTGGGGCCGTTGGTGAAGACCTGGAGATTGCCGGTGCGGTTGGCCTTGGCGTCCACCAGCGACTCAAGAACATTGAGGAAATCCGGCGAGTCATTGGGCGGCATCTCTTCGGCGCCATGGATCCGGTATTGGGGCGACGATCCCATCAGGCCGCCAAGCAGATAGGCAGCCAGCACGAGGCATGCGATGAGCCCCAGCACGAACAGGCCCGTCGGTACAACAATGGCCAGGTAACCGAACACAAGCGCCAACCTTCAGGATTCAGAATCGATGCACCCTGTCTTAGATGCGGTTGGGAGGCGGCGGAGCAAGCCACCCTCCGATCGAGAATTGTGTTCGGGACGATCCGCATGTTAGGGTTTCTGACGTACTTCGGCAGCCCGTCCCTTGTTTTCAGTCAGCGGGCTCACCTGCACTCCTCTGCTTCTGAGGGAATGCGGATGGAGGCGTCTCAGGAGCACACTGGACGGTGTGCGAGCGCCGCTCTTGAATCCGCTCCCGCCCTTCCCCGGCTGGACGCCAACAAGCCCCAGAGACAAGGAGAGAAGAATGGGTCATCCGGCGCATCACCACAAGATCAACTACATCGAGTTCTCCACCACCAGCGTTGCCAAAACCAAGGCGTTCTACAGCCAGGTATTCGGCTGGGGATTCCAGGAGTGGGGCGAAGACTACGTCAGCTTCAGCTCTGAGAGCGGGGGAATCGATGGAGGATTTCGCACCGGCCCCGTCCCGGAGAAGACGGGCGAATCGGCGCCGCTGATCGTGCTCTACTCGGCGGACCTGAAAGCCACCGAGGCAGCGGTAGTGGCCGCGGGCGGAAGCATCGCAGTGCCGACCTTCGAATTTCCCGGAGGAAGGCGGTTCCACTTCTCCGATGGCGCGGGGAACGTGCTGGCCGTGTGGAGCGAGTGAGGACAGCTATCGGGTAGCAGGAAGCAAGGTCCTGTCGAGGCACCCGTGTCTGAAGATGCGGACGCGGGTGCCCTCAATTCGGCGCGCGGCCGCTGCGAGCTCCATTCACGGGCAGAATATTCTGATTGCGGCGGAAACGATTTTCGGGATCGTAGCGGGCTTTTACATCTCGCAAACGGGCGTAGTTTGGACCGTAGGCTTCGGCGATACGGCCGGTGTCGTCCTGGTCGAGCGCGTTCACATAGACAGTTCCCTCCGCCCAGTCGTCCATCGATGCATAGAACCTGCGGGTCCAGTCGATGTGACGCGCATCTTCCACAACATCGGTCCACGCGCCGATCAGCACCAGATCATACGGGGCGGTGCGGGTGGGAAAAGCGGTAGCCGAGACCGGTACGCGGCCTACGGCGCCATGCGCGTGCTCAATGATGGCCAAAGAGCGCGGCGAAGTGGCGGTGTTGGCGAACTCAACAAATCTCTCGATGACCTCGTCGGGTAGTTCCTTCAGGAAGCGAGCTTTCCAGTAGCTGCGCAGCCCATACGGAGCCACCATGTCCACCATTTGCTGCATGGCCGGATAGGGCATGCGGCTGATCATGTCGGCAATCGGCGATCCGAATTTGCGCAGCGGTTCCAGTACGCGCTCACCCTCGGCAAGACTTTCGCCGCACCAGGCGGGAATCAGCGCCACTACCGCCGTGCCATCCGGTAGGCACAGAGCCGCGGCATAAACAATGAGTTCATCCGGCAGCCCCGCCATAGTGAAGTCCCGATAAAACCTGAGCACATCGCGGGCATCAGCGAGGCGATGCACAAGCAGGCCGGAAACTACCTCGCGAATCGGGTACATGCGATAAGTAATCGAGGTGACCACGCCGAAATTTCCGCCGCCTCCCTTCAGGGCCCAGAACAGGTCCTGGTTTTCGCTGGAGTTCGCACGCACCAATTCCCCGCTTGCAAGCACGATGTCGTAGTTCAGGGTGTTGTCGCAGACCAGCCCGCAGCGGCCCATCAGCCATCCCACACCTCCGCCTAACGTGAGCCCCGCTATCCCCGTCGTGGAGATGAGGCCTCCGGTGGTAGCCACGCTGTGGGCGTGAGTTCTACTGTCGAATTCGCCCCAGGTAAGGCCGCTCTGCGCAATCGCGGTCAGGTCAGGCGCATTGACGGAAAGTTCTTTCATTGGCGATACGTCAATCACCAGGCCGTCATCAATCATTGCCAGGCCGGCAGCGTTGTGGCCTCCGGCGCGAATGGCGGGGTATATGTTCTGCTCAGCGGCGAACCGCACTGCTGCCTGGACGTCTTCACGCCCGCGACAGCGTGCGATGGCATGCGGCCGCCGATCGATCATGGAATTCCAGATTTTGCGGGAGGTTTCGTATTCGGCTGAGCCGGCGGTAAGTATTTCTCCCCGAAACCTGCTCTCCAGGTCTTTCACGTTCATGTTCGTTCCTCTGGCCCCAAATCTCTCGCACTTTATTGGCAGAGCATCGCGGGAACGAGATTCCGGAGGCGAGAACGCGACGTTACTGGTTTGTGGAATCGGGTGTCAAGAGGATTCTGACTGCTTGCATTACATCGGCGGCGGCATCGCCTTGCGATGGGTGAGGTCGTCGCGCACCATCGTAAGGCCCAGGATGCAGCGCTCGAACCAATCGGAGAGGCGGCCGAACAGCGGAGCTTCCTGCTCGTATTCGAACAGGTTGAACTGGCTGACGATGAAGTAGCTCTCTTTCCCGGCGTGTATCAACTCGGGGAGAGAGGGGTGATGGCGGCGGCGATTGCGCCAGGAGTCCACCGCCTCCGGATACATTCCAGCGACAAAAAGCGCGTAATCGCCGATGTGCTTGCGCAGCATGCGCTCGGCATCGAAGGAAGGCGCTGAGCCGTTGACGGGATCCGCCGCGGTCACCATCTGCTCGAGCTCGGCGATGGGGCGGCCCATCTCGTCGCGCATTTTGTAAAGCTTGTCGGTGCGGGAGAAATCGCACAGCAGGTGGGCAATGTAGCTGGTCACATCGGGGTCATGGAGCCCAAGTTTCCCCTCATAGCTGTTGCGCACGGCGTGGAGAAAGAACGATTCGAGTGGATGCGACTGGCTCGGTTGCATTGCCAACCTCCCTATGGCCGCGCGCTGCCATCGACCTCCAGGAAGGCGATGGCTGTAACCGGAACTGCGCGCAGCCGGGTAGACCAGCCACTGCCCAATACAACGATGGTCTCGACGCCTCTGTGGTTTCGACGTCCCCGGTCTGTTCACTTGCGCCGGGTCTATATGATTTGACACCGCGAGCACCGAAAATGTTGTGTTGCGGTGAACCGGGAGCGGTCTCGAGAGCATTGTGCCCCCAGAACCGCGCCCGTTTCCAATGCTTAGAGAATCTCCGTGGGAAGCGCGAGGCGCTTGCCCATCTCTTCGCGAACCAGCGCCAGGCCCAGGATGTAGCGCTCGAACTGCTCGGAGAGGCGAGTGAACAGCGCAGCTTCCTTCTTGTACTCGAACACATTGAACTGGCTGACGATGTAGTAGCTCTCTTTGCCGGCCCTGATGAGTTCGCCCAGGGTGGGGCGGCGCGCTTTGTCGGATGCGCCGGAGTCAATGGCCTCCGGCACCATTCCCGCCACGAACAGCGAGTAGTCGCCGATGTATTTGCGCATGGCGCGCTCCGCATCGAATGAAGGCGCAGTCCCGTGCACGGGGTCGGCAGCAAGCATCATCGCATCGAGCTCGTCCTTGGCATGGCCGGCGGCATCGCGCGCCTTGAACAGGCTGTCGGCGTCGGAGAAGTCGCACAGCACGCGAGACACATAGCCGATCACATCGGGATCGTGAAGGCCAAGCTTGCCCTCATAGGAATCGCGGACTGCCTGTTGGAAGAAGGGTTCGAGGGGATGATGAGTCTCTGTTTGCATACACGCCTCCGTGAGCACGCGCAGTGGGCTGGGGGATAGTGCTCCGGGTGCAACGTGCGCTTCAATGAAACGGAGCATATGCCCGACCCGGTTTCGATTGCTTGCTATGAAACAAAGATTACAAGAAATGTTGTGGTGTTCCGTAATCAAAATCACCTAGTGAGGTACAACAAAAGTTAATGCCTGACACTTTCGGGTGAGGAAAACGCGGCACCAAAATCAATGAGAGGACCGACTGCCTCCCACGTTCACTATCAATTTGAGTTGAGTTCGCCGGTTATTCCCTTTCAGATCGGGTGCCGACAGGCAGGGGTTCAGGCGTGAGTTCCCGATTTTCGCCATAGACGACTGTTCGCAGACCAGTTTGCGCAACTGGCGACACCATTTACCATGAAGACAAACGTCTGCAAGTTCTTTTTGGCCTGGTTTACACCGTGCCTTGAGGAGGGGATACCATCAAGGCGTCTCCACCTTGATCCACCCTCCCTCAATGAAATGACGGACTTATATCTAAACGAGGCGCCCCGGTTTCACCACGATGCGGGCGCAACTCTTTGGCCACGCTCGATAACAAAAAGGAATCCCAGCATGATGGCAGAAGCTCAGGACCGGCTCTCCAGGCTCTACTACCCGCTCTGCCTGTTCGTACTCTTCTTCGCAACCGCAGCGGCATCCTTTCACGGCTACTACAGCGCACAGGGGCTCCACGATTTCACCTTCGGAGACCCGCATGCCAAGTGGACCTTCGAGTCGGACGTGGACGGGACCGACTTGCGCCCCTTCGTGTTTCGGCAGATGCTGCCCTTCGCGGTGAACTGGGTTGATAGCCGTTTTAGCGAAAAGGCCAAGGATAAGCTTTACAACCTGCGCGGCCGCAACGGCCTCCTCTTCCGCGAGCGCATCATCGACTCGCCGATTGCACGGGATCGACAGTACTTCCTGCGCTATTGGTTGATGTACGGTCTTATCTTCCTTTTCGCGTGGCTGTCGGCGTATGCCATGTATTGGCTGGCGAAGGCCCTGGGGTTCCCGCCCGCTGCCGCGGCGCTTGCCTCCATCAGCATCATGATCGTTCTTCCATACATCCAGGCGGGTGAAGGCCACACGTACGATTATCCAGAATTGGCTTTTATGGCCTTGGCCGCGCTCATGGCGATCAAAGTCGATTGGTGGTGGCTGGCTCCTCTTACGGCACTGGCCACATTCAACAAAGAATCTTTCCTTCTGTTTGTTGTTTGTCTCTATCCCTTGATCCGGCAACGAACGTCACGTGCCAATGCGCTGATTGGAACCGGAGTTCTGGCCTGTATCGCCGTGGCTGTCAACCTGGCTGTTCGTTATCATTTTCGCAATAATCCCGGTTCCGCTCTGGAGATCCACCTTTCTCAACAGCTTGCCGGGCTACTCCGCCTGGTCGAGCCCCGGCACATGGTCATGGCGAAGACGTACGGCATTTGGGCTTTTCCCACCCAGAATTTACTGACCCTGGTGCTCATCGTCTGGACCGTGGCGCGAGTGTGGCGCTTTCTGTCTCCGGTGCTCAAACAACATGTTCGGATTGCTGCAGTCATCAACCTCCCTCTGTATATCCTGTTCTGCGAACCGGGGGAGATGCGTGACCTGAGCCTCCTGTTCGTTAGCTTTCTGGTGCTATTGGCTGCCAGCCTTACTCAGTGGATGGGTATTGACCCGCGGGAGGTCCTGATGATGGGCAGTTCCGCAGGAGCCGGAATCCCGACTGAGAAATCTCTCTCTGCAGCGTCGACCTCGTAAACACGAGGGCTTTTCCGGCTCTCGGAACGCAGCTCAGGAATTTACTGATACGGTAGTTGCCGTCACAGCCTGCACGACAGCTTGTTAACGTGCTCGGAAGCTTACTTGAACGAAAAAGGCAAAGGGCAGCCTGGCGGCTGCCCTTTGTTCATGGTCGGGGATTGTGGCCTACACCGCTGTCGGGGTGCGGGATTCGAGCTGGGCCAGACGGTTGGCGAGCAGGTTCTCGAGCTTGACAAGGGCCGACGAGAAGCCTTCGATGCCTTCGCTGAGCTTGTCGTGGGCCATGCGATCCTCGGCATGCATCCGCTCGAAGGTGGCTTGGTCCATGGGGATCTTTTCGATCTTCATCGACTTGGCCTTCTCGGGATCGAGTTTGCGGGGCAGATCGCCCTGCGTGGATTCGAGCTCGGCCAGCAACTGGGGCGAGATCGTCAGCAGGTCGGAGCCGGCCAGTTCCCGAATTTCCCCGAGGTTGCGGAAGCTGGCGCCCATCACCTGGGTCTTGTAGCCGAAATGCTTGTAGTAGTTGTAGATGCGGGTGACCGACTGCACTCCGGGATCGTCCGCGCCCTGATAATCCTTGCCGGTGTCCTTTTTGTACCAGTCGAGGATGCGGCCGACGAATGGGGAGACGAGAGTAACGCCCGCTTCGGCGCAGGCGATGGCCTGATGGATGCCGAACAGCAGGGTAAGATTGCAGTGAATGCCTTCCTTTTCAAGCACTTCCGCGGCGCGGATGCCGCCCCAGGTGGAAGCGATCTTGATCAGGACCCGATCGCGGCCGATGCCGGACTGGTCATACTGGGCGATAATGCTGCGCGCCTGCTTGATGGTGGCCTGCGTGTCGTAAGACAAACGGGCATCCACCTCGGTGGAGACACGGCCGGGGATGATTTCGAGAATGCGTTTGCCAAAGGCCACGGCGAGCCGTTCAAACGCGAGACTGGCGACTTCCTTGTCGCCGGCGTGGTCGCCTTTCTCGTTGCGGGCCTCTTTCAGGACCCCGTCCACAAGCTCCTGATATGCAGGCATTTGCGAAGCGGCAGTGATCAGTGAGGGATTGGTGGTGGCGTCGGTGGGGCGGAATTTTTCCATCGCCTCAAAATCGCCGGTGTCAGCGACCACCGTGGTGTACTTGCGCAATTGTTCGAGCAGATTCTGCGGCATGAAAACCTCCTTGGCTTTGCGAAGGGTGAAAGGGTTCGATCCCCACGGACGAACGGTTGTCCCAGGGAAGCCCGGTAGAACCCGGTGCGCCTGCGCCCTTAGTGTACCTCTACTACTGATTCATGACAGGAGGATGAGTTGCATCGGCGGCACCGGATCAGGACGGTTCGGCGCTCACCGAGTTGACCAGGACACCGAGGCCGGGCGAGCTGACACCCACGCGATCGCCGTCCGCCAGCGGCCCGACTCCGGACGGCGTCCCGGTTAGCACCAGGTCGCCCGGTTCGAGGGTGATGGCAGCGGTGATGTAGGAAAGCAGTTGCGGGATGGTGAAGATGAAGTCGGATGTCGAGCCGTGCTGGCGGAGTTCCCCATTCACCCGCGTCTCGATAGCGAGACCGGCAGCGGGATCGACCTCATCGCTGACCCATGGTCCCACCGGGCAAAACGTGTCGAAACCCTTGGCGCGCGTCCATTGGCCATCCTTCTTCTGCAGGTCGCGCGCGGTCACGTCGTTGGCCAGGGTGTAGCCGCGAATGATGGATCGCATGTCGAAATCTGCCGGGAGCTTGCTGGCGCGGCGATCGATCACGATTGCCAACTCGCCTTCATGATCCACGCGCGACGATGCGGGCGGAAGCTGAACCACGCCACCGGGCTTGAGCAGAGAGGATGGCGGCTTGAAGAAGAGCAGCGGCTCGGCTGGAACTTCGTTGCCGAGTTCGCTCGCGTGCTCGCGGTAGTTGCGGCCCACGCAAATGATTTTCGAGGGACTGACGGGGGGCAGCAGGTCCGCGCCGGTAAGCGGGATCGGCTCGAAATCGAGCCCGGCGGGATCGGGCACGAGTTTGGAGCCATGCGCGCGAGCCAGCTGGAAAGCGATGTCTTCGGGTGGAGCAGGCGCGAGGTCCACAATCCAGGGCTCGTTTCCGCGGTCTTCCACTTTCCCGTAGTGCACCTGGCCTTCAAACCAAAAGCGGCAGTATCTCATTTACGAATCTCCTGGCACCGCCCTCGATCTTACTCGTTCGGCACCGTCTCGGAGGCCTCCGCCGACCGGCCGCTCTCGTGACCCTGCCTGTCGACGGCACTCACTCCATAACGATACGAGTGGGCGGGAAGAACATGGGCGTCGTGGAATGCCGGCCCGGCGACCGGCTGATCGCCCGAGATACGCTGCCAGGACGTCTTCTCCTCTCGCCGGTAGACCTCGTAGCCGGCAAGGTCAGGCTCGGTGTTGGGTTGCCAGCTCAGGTCGATTGAGGCGGGAGTACCGGAAGCCGGATCGGCCGCCGCGGCCACGGCAGCCAGCCCCGCGGGCACAGCAGGCGGAAACACATCGAGGGCGTCCACACGAACGGGCGGCGAGAGCGCACCCTCCAGTTCGGTGGTGTTGCCCTCACGCGTGACACGAACCACGCGTTGCGCGCGGTACTCGTAGGTGTTGCCGAACGCGATGTCCTGGTCAATCGCCTGGGTGAGCGTGGCGCCGGGGCGCGGTTCGACCAGCAGGTTCTTGTCGATGGGTTCCGGAGTTGCCGGAAGCGGCCCGGTGCGTGCTGGCGCGGCGCGCGCTTTGGGCGGCGCGGGCGTAAGCAGTTTGCGACGCAGCCGGACCGAGGCGGCGGAATCCGCCGCATTCCACCGCAGGACAATGCCGTCCTTGCGCACTTCGGCTGCCAACCCGGTGATGGGGGCGGGAGCCTCGCCGGCCAGGGCCACCGCGGGATTCGACCGGCCGGCGGAACGGCCTTTGCGGTTTTTCAATTCGACAAAGTAGGTGAGGTTCCGGGGCGCGCCAGTAGAGAGTGCGTCAGGAAGCGCTTCCGTGAAGGCGCCATCCGCGGCGGGAGCAAGTTGGAGTTGCCCTGCGGTTTCACACAAGCCGGGATTGCTGCCCGGTTGGCGGCAGACGGTTACGGCAATGTTTCCCTTCAACACCAACCTGTCGGTGTTTCGCCGGGGCATGGTCCACGTAAGCGACACCTGGTTTCCCACGCGTGTAGCGGAGAGATCGTCCACCCGGTCGGGCAGGTTGAGGGAAGGAGGCTGAGGCGCGCCCGGCGTTCCGCACCCCCCAAGAAGCACCGCCACGCAAACAGACAGGAGCGCTGCTACCCGGATTTGTCCGTCACGATGTGCGGGCGACATTGTATGCACAGAATAAAGCAGCCAGGCTGCGGCGGGTTGCGAGAGCTACTGCCCGCGGTCCGCTATTGATGCTGCGCCTTGAACCGGCGGGCCTTCATGCGATTGCCGCAGATCTTCATATCGCACCAGCGGCGGGTGTGGTTCTTGCTGGTATCGAGAAAGAGCCAGCGGCAGTCGCGCTTTTCGCAGGCGCGAAGGAGACGCATTTTGTCGGAAAGCATCAGGCGGGCGGCGCTGATCGAGAGCATCCACACAGGGAGGTTGGGACCGCACTCGGAGGCGGGCCACTCCCAGTCGAGCCGGGAATCCGACCACGCCAGGTCCTGGCGCTCCCGGGCCTGCTTGAAACAATCCTCGATGATTTTTATTTGCGACGCCGGCGGTGTTCGTGAATCGACTGCAGCATAGAAGATAGCGGCCGCGGCTTCGCGCAGCAGGCGGCAGGAGACCAGTGCATCCGCGGCGGCTGTTTGGGACGAATTGCGGAGGATGGCGCGAAGCTGCTTGGCGGTGAGAAGGCCGGACTGCCGCGCGAAGCCAAGCAGGTCGTCGTAGCTGGCCAGCAATTCTTCCGGGCCGTTATCGCGAAAGCGCCAATCGAGCGTGTTCACGAGATCGAGGGCGGGATGTCCGGCGACGAGTTCAAAGGAGCGTTCCTGGGCGGCGGATGACATATAAACGGCGCAAAACTCGGTAACTTCTAAAATCAATTTGACAGGTTAATACGACGCTTGTAAAGTAGTAACTGCTTATGAGCGTTTCAGCGGTTACCAATCCGGAACCCTCTTCAGCCGCGGGCTCCCTCCGCGTCCGCATGGCGCTGTCGTTCTTCGCTATCTATTTTTTGTGGGGCACCACGTTCCTGGCGATTCGCATCGTGGTGGAAGAGTTGCCGCCGCTGTTTGCCGCCGGCGCGCGCTTCTTTATCGCCGGCATCGTTCTGCTGGGATTCATGCTGGCGAAAGGCGAGACCAGGCCTTCCGCACGGCAATGGCGCAACCTGCTGGTGATGAGCCTGCTCATGTTCGTGGCCGAATACGGGCCGTTGTTCTGGGCGGAGAAGTATGTTCCTTCTGGCGTGGTCTCGGTGCTGGCCGCCACCATCCCCATCATCACGCTGGTGCTGGAAATGCTGATCCTGCGCCAGCAGAAATGGCGTTTGAGCCTGGCCGCGGCGACGCTGCTGGGGTTTGCAGGCGTGGGCGTTCTGCTGCTGCCGGGCGGACCGCAGCATTTCCCGGTTTTGCCGTGTGTCGCAATTCTCTGCGGATGCACCACGTGGTCGCTGGGAACGGTGCTGAGCCGCTCGATGGATCTGCCCGCGGCGCGACCGGTGACCGCGGGCGCGACCATGATGCTGGGCGGCGGGATCCTGCTGCTGATCTCGGCCGAATTCGGCGAAATGCATCCGTTGCCGCATGTCTCGCTGCGCGCCGCCGGGGCGCTGCTATACCTCATCGTGTTCGGCTCGCTCCTGGCCTTCACGGCGTTCTTGTGGCTGCTGGCGCACATGCCGGCAACCCGCGTGGCGAGCCATGCCTACGTGAACCCGATTGTGGCGGTAGCGCTGGGTTACTTTGTCGCCGGAGAGCCGGTGACGCTGCGAACTCTGGCCGGAACGGCGCTCGTGCTGGTCAGCGTGTTCATGATTCTGCGCAAGGACAAATGAGGGTTTGGGTTCGTGCTCTCCCACCCTTGCGACAAAAACAAAGACGTCGCAAGGATGGGGCACCCGCACTGCGTAAATGGGAAGTCGTGACTCGCCGGGCTTCCTTCTATACTGAACCCACCATGAGTTCCGAAACGACGACCGCCACACACATCCGTTCCCAGGCCCTGCAGCAGCGCGCCGAGCGCTTTTTTCCCGGTGGCGTGAACTCACCGGTACGGGCGTTTCGCGCCGTGGGTGGCGTTCCGCCATTTGTGGAGAGCGCGCAGGGCGCCTACCTGACCGACGCGGACGGTAATCGCTACATCGACTATTTCGGTTCCTGGGGGCCGATGATCCTGGGTCACGCTTTTCCGCCCGTTGTCGAGGCCGTCGAGCATGCAGCGCGCAAGTCGGCGAGCTTCGGAGCTTCCACCGCGATCGAAGCCGACCTGGCCGAACGAGTGGTTGCGTGTTATCCCGCGATCGAGAAGATGCGCTTCGTCAGTTCGGGCACAGAAGCGACCATGTCGGCGATCCGGGTG
>DASXXV010000319.1:0-2953 GCA_036502905.1 Occallatibacter sp.
GGGCGGGTGGCAGGAGAGACGAGGGCAGCAGGTTTTTACCTGGGGCCGCCTATCGATCTTTGTGATCAGCGGAAATAGGGGAGGCAGCTGCGGGCGGATTCGCGCAGCCCTCGGGACGCAGTTGGGCGAGGGAGGCAATCACGGCCTCCAGCACGCCGGGGCGAAGCGCCAGGAAATGGAATTTGCCTTCTCGCGTAATTTCGATCAGGCCGGCCGTTTCGAGTTCCTTGACGTGATGGGAAAGAGTGGCGGGCGAGATGGCGAGGGCAGGACGCACGACGGAGCAGGCCATCGGACACGAGGCCTTCGCCACCCGCTCCAGCAACTCGAACCGCTTGGGATCGGCCAAGGCCTTAAGGATGGCGGTTCGGCGGGCGCGACTGAGGCGGGCGGGTTTCGGCGAACCGGACGAGATTGAAGGGTTCAAACTCATGGGCACTTGTTGGATGCAATGGTAGGGGAAGACAGTGAACAGTGAACAGTCACGGCAGTAAACGACTGAAAAACTGGGACAACCGGTTCACTTCTCCCCGATGGCCAGCAGGGTTTGGAACTGCGGCGGCTCCGTTTCCCGGTCGACGATGGATGTGGTGACACTGTGGAATCCCGCCTTTTCGAGCAATTCAATCAGTTCCGCTTCGCTGAAGCCGAGGCGCTCGTCCGCGTATAACTCGCGCGCTTCCTCGAACCGGTGCCTGGAGAGATCCAGGATGGCAAGGCGGCCGCCGGGTTTGAGAATGCGCGCGGCCTCCTGGACGGCCCGCTCCGGGTGCAGCGCGTGATGCAGCGACTGTGAAAAGAACACCAGATCGACGGCTGCGTCTTCAATGGGTGCCTCTTCCATGTCCCCGAGACGAAAATCGACATTGTCTATTCCGTTGCGGGCGGCCTGCTCCCGTCCAAAGTCAAGCATGTTCGCCGATGAATCAACGGCGATGACCTGGCGGGCGCGCTGGGCGAGCAGGAGAGCGAAGGCCCCGTCTCCGGCGCCCAGGTCGGCAATCACCAGCGGCGGCATCAGGCGCAGGAGGGCTTCGGCCAGGCTCTTCCACGATTTCCCCGGCACGTAGTCCTTACCCAGGCGTCCGGCCATGCTGTCAAAGAAGGCCCGCATCTTGTCCTGGCGCTTCTTGACGACTGCGCGCATGGTGGCGCGGTCAGCGGCAGCCTCGGGGGTTTCCCGTTCGGCTCGGGCAAGGAGCTGCTCCAGAAAGTCGGTCCCATCGGACGTGGAGAGGCTGTAAAAGCTGCTTTTACCGGTCCGCCGGTCCTCAACCAGTCGTGCCTGCTTGAGCTGGGACAAGTGCGTGGAAATCGTGCTCTGGCCCATCACAAGAATCTCCTGCAACTCCGCCACGGAAAGTTCCTCGGCCTTCAGCAGCAGGAGGATGCGCAGCCGGGTGGGATCGGCGGCCGCGCGCAGGACTTTTACAATTGACGCCATGGGCTGGTTCTGATACATATCAATATATCACGATAGGACGATACCAAGGAGTTTAGACGAATGGGAACCACACTGGAGATCGCGGCTCTTCCCTACAAAGTAGCCGACATGAGCCTGGCCAACTGGGGCCGCAAGGAAATCAGCATTGCAGAGCACGAGATGCCGGGCCTGATGGCCATCCGCAACAAGTATCAGGCCGAGAAGCCCCTGGCAGGCGTGCGCGTCAGCGGATCGTTGCACATGACCATTCAGACAGCGGTGCTGATTGAGACGCTGGTGAGCCTGGGCGCGGAAGTGCGCTGGGCCAGCTGCAACATCTTCTCCACCCAGGACCATGCTGCGGCGGCCATCGCGGCGGCGGGGATCGCGGTATTTGCGTGGAAGGGCGAGACGCTCGAGGACTACTGGGAGTGCACCTTCCAGGCGCTGAGCCATAAAGGCGGCAAGGGCCCGCAACTTATCGTTGACGACGGCGGCGACGCGACCCTGCTTATCCACAACGGTTATGAGCTGGAGAATGGCGACAAGTGGGTCGAGACGCCTTCCGGCAACCATGAAGAGCAGGTCATCAAGGATCTGCTGAAGCGCGTCTACGCGGAAGATCCGCAGCACTGGCACAAGCTGGTGAAGGACTGGCGCGGAGTCAGCGAAGAGACCACCACGGGCGTCCACCGCCTCTACAAGATGATGGAGCAGGGCAAGCTGCTGGTGCCGGCCATCAACGTGAACGATTCGGTTACCAAGTCGAAATTCGACAACCTCTATGGCTGCCGCGAGTCGCTGGCCGATGGCATCAAGCGGGCGACGGACGTTATGGTTGCCGGCAAGGTTGCAGTGGTGTGCGGATACGGCGACGTAGGCAAGGGCTGCGCGCATTCGCTGCGTGGCATGGGCGCGCGCGTCATTGTCACCGAGATCGATCCGATCAACGCGCTGCAGGCGGCGATGGAAGGCTTCGAAGTCACCACGACTGAGGACACGCTGGGCCGCGGCGACATCTACGTCACCTGCACCGGCAACGTGGACATCATCACCCTCGAGCACATGCAGAAGATGAAGGACCAGGCCATCGTCTGCAACATCGGGCACTTCGACAATGAAATTCAGATGGATCGTCTGAATGCGGAGCGCGGAGTAGAAAAGCTCAACATCAAGCCGCAGGTGGACAAGTACACCTTCCCGCAGGGGCACAGCATTTTTGTGCTGGCTGAGGGACGGCTTGTGAACCTGGGCTGCGCGACGGGCCATCCGAGCTTTGTGATGAGCAACAGCTTCACCAACCAATGCCTCGCGCAACTCGACCTGTGGAAGAACCACGAGACGAACAAAGTCGGTGTCTATCGCCTGCCCAAGAAACTGGACGAAGAAGTCGCCCGCCTGCACCTGGAAAAAATCGGCGTGAAGCTGACCAAGCTCACGAAGAAGCAGGCCGACTACCTCGGCGTACCGGTGGAAGGGCCGTACAAGCCGGACCATTACCGCTACTAAAAATTCGAAATTCAAATGACG
>DASXXV010000320.1:0-4768 GCA_036502905.1 Occallatibacter sp.
CGGCCGCCAGGAGCGCGCGCAGGTCGCGGGCGAGGGTGGCCGGATCGCAGGATACGTAGACCAGCGCAGGGGGCGCGATCTCCGCGATGAGGGCAGTAATGTCCGCGCCCAGGCCCGTTCGCGGCGGGTCAATGACGATCAGGTCCGGCCGGACGCCGCCGCGATTCTCGCGCAGGAACTGCTGCGTGGAGGAACGCACGGCTGCGCCGGTATTGCCGGCGAGATTCGCAGCAAGGGCCGCGGTCGCAACCGTCGCCGACTCCACCGCGACGACCTTCTGAAATGATTGCGCGAGTTTGCGGGCAAACAGGCCCACGCCCGCGAACAGGTCCCAGGCCAAAGCACCGCTGTGGCCCGCTGTGACTCGCTCCACCAGCGCATCCACCAGCCAGCGGTTTACCTGAAAGAATGCGCCGTGGTCCACGCGATAAGCGAAACCCGCAGCAGAGTAAGTGAGGAAAGTTTCGCCCCACTGCGCGAGGGTGCGCGCCGGCTGCGCCCCACTGCTTTCAACAATGAGTTCCGCCCCCGCCAACTGCGGGATGCGTCTCTTCAACTCGACGCAGAGTTCCTCAAACGCGACATTCGCCGCACGCGCAATGAAGAAGCTCAGCGACAGCGCCGTTTCATCGGCATTACAAAACAGCGCCATTTCCGTAGGCCGCAATGCGGGCGCAAACGAGCGCACTGCCTCCGCCGCGGCAAAGGCCGCATTCACCAGCAACGGGGCGGTAATCGGGCACTCCCGGATGGAGACGAACGAATGCGATCGGCGCCCCCGATATGCCGGATTGCCCTGGGCATCGAACGCCAGCCGCACGCGGTTGCGATACTCCCATGGCGGACCGGTGAGCACTTCGATGATTTCGGGAGGAGTGATGCCGCCGCGCGTAAGCGTCTCGCGCAGGATAGCCTGCTTGAAGGCAAGCTGCGTTTCGTTCCCGGCGTGCTGGTAATGGCATCCGCCGCATGGGCCGAAATGCGGACAGCGCGGCACAACGCGCTCCGCAGCGGCGGCCGCCACTTCCACCAGTTCTGCGCTCGCGTAGGAGCGCTTGTCTTCCACAATCCGCACGCGAACCCGCTCCCCCGGCATGGCGAACGGGACGAAGATGGCCTTGCCTTCATGACGCGCGAGGAATGCGCCGTTGTAGACGGGTTTCTCGATCTGGAGTTCGACGAGTTGGCCGGCATCGGATGGATTCCCAGGTCCCAAATTCGGGATCTGGGGCACCCTTTGTTTTCGAAGAGGACGGTGCTTCATTGCTGGCTCATGTAGAAGAGGCTGAGGCGGGGAAGGTTGTAGTGGGCGAGCAACTGCTTTTGCACGAACTGCCGTTCCACCTGCCGCAATTGGACTGCGCCCATGCGGCTGCGGTAGGGAGCCAGTTCGCGCGCGGCATGCTCCTTGAGACCCACCAGCAATTCCTCCGGCGCGGCGGCGGTGAGAGCGGCGAACAGCTTCTCTTCGAAGACGGTCAGGGTGCGCTCCAGCGATTCGAGATCCAGGGCGCCAATTCTCGCCGGATCGCTTGCACGAACCTCGGCCGCGAGCTCACGCAGCCGATTGGCCGTCGCCGCACACAGATCCGGAGCAGCGGTCGCCTCATCCAGCGCGGCGGCGGCTGTTTCCAGGTGAGCTGCCACGCGCTCATGTTCGAATCCCGTATCGGTGGGCGCGGCAGAGCCGGGGGCGGATCCAGCGGAGGCTTCGCGCAGTTCTTCGGCGGCCTGCATCACGGCCTGGGCGCACCACGCCAGCCCGTTGATGCGCCGCATGCGCCCCCGCTTTTGGCGCTGCTCGTACTTGTCGAACGCGGCGTCGATCCCGCGCAGGGCCGCATCGAGCGGAATCCCGGCTTCACGCCACATCTCAATCAGAGCCCAGTCCAGCGTGGAGAGCAGGAGAATGGATCCGCGCCGCTGCTGGAACCTGTCTTCGATCTCCGTGAAGTAGTTGAAGTAGTTGCGCACGAGAAATCAGGGCTCGGGTTTCAGGGAATCACTGTCCACTGTTTACTGCTTCCTATGTTAGTGCGCCCGCCCGCGCACCCGCGCCGAGCGGTTGCGTTCGAAGACGATGCGCAAGCCATCCAGGGTGAGCATGTCGTCGATCTGCGCGATATAGCGCGAGTCGCCGGAGATCTGCCGTGCCAGGCCGCCGGTGGCGATGACTCGCGGCTGCGTGCCCAGTTCCGCAGACATACGCTCGATAATGCCGTCCACCAGGCCGATGTAGCCGTAATAGAGCCCGCTCTGCAGATGCGTTACGGTGTTGGTGCCGATGACCTTGGCGGGCCGCTTCACGTCGACGCGCCCCAGCCGCGCGGCGCGTGCGAACAGCGCATCCGCGCTGATGCCCAACCCCGGCGAAATCGCGCCGCCCAGGTACTCGCCCTTGGCGGAAATCACGTCGAAGGTAGTCGCCGTCCCGAAGTCCACCACGATGCAAGGGCCCCCGTAACGCTCGTAGGCACAGATCGCATTCACCAGACGGTCGGCGCCCAGTTCGGTGGGATTGTCCACCAGCACCGGCATCCCCGTCTTGATTCCCGGCTCCACAAACAGAGGCTGCACGTGGAAGTACTTCTCGCACACCCGCCGCAGCGTCGACTCGACCGGCGGCACCACCGAGGAGATGATGATGTGCTTCACCTGGTCGACCGAGATTCCGCTCATGGTGAACAGGTTCAGGAAGAGCACTCCGTATTCGTCCGCGGTCTGAGTGCGGTGAGTGGTCACGCGCCAGTGGGCGGCAAGCTTCGGCTCGACGTGCGGCCGGGCCGGGTCGGCGGCCGGTGCGGACTGCTCCGCGGGGCGTGCGGACTGCTCCGCGCCGCGTGCGGACTGCTCCGCGGGGCGCGAGGACCGCTCCGCGGCAGGTGCCGCAGGCTCTTCGTCCAGCTTGTAGAGCCCCAGCACGGTGTTGGTGTTGCCTACGTCCAAGGCAAGCAGCATTCTTCCTCAGCTCCTGGCTTCCAGCTACTAGCTTCCAGCTTCATGGTGCCGGTTGCAGCGTTTGTTCTCCTCGGATTTACGACGGAGATTGAAGTCCGCACAAACCAGCCAGAGGCTAGGAGCTGGAGGCTGTTTTTTCCCGGATGCCCCCGGTTTGCACCTGGACCAGCCCACCCGCGGTGCGCACCAGCAGGAATCCGTGTTCGTCCAATCCTTCCGTAATTCCGGTGTACTGCCGGGGGCCGTGGACTTCGACTTCCCGGCCGCGGGCCCAGCTCGAGGCCGCTTCTACGCGGGCGGAAATGGCTTCGCGCGCGGCCGGGTCGAGCAGCCCAAGGGCTTCGCGCTCCAGCGATTTTAGCAGCCGGACGAGCAAAGCCGGGCGGCTGGTCCGCTGGCCAAACACATGCCCGAGTTCCATGTCGAGAGAAGTCGCCGGAGTGGCGAGGCCCGGCTGGAACTCGCGCTGGTGGACGTTGATTCCAATGCCCACCACGACAAATGCGATGGCATTCGATTCACTTTGAGCCTCCACCAGGATGCCGCCTGCCTTGCGCGCCCCGATCAGCAGGTCGTTGGGCCAGCGCAGGTCGATGTCGAGCCCCGTCACGGCATGGATAGCGTCCGCCGCAGCCAGCCCCGCGGCAAGGGGGACCAGCGGCAGAAATGCCGGTGAAAGCTGCGGGCGCAGCAGCACGCTGACGTACAGTCCTTCACCGGCTGCCGAGTGCCAGGAGTGGTCGCCACGGCCGCGGCCGGCCCGCTGCTCATCGGCGAAGAACACCGACCCGTGCGGCGCCCCGTTGCGCGCGGCGGTCATGGCATCGGTGTTGGTGGACCCAGTGACGGGCGAGAACCGGAGCTTGCCGGCGTAGATGGTCCCGGACAGCTCCGCTTCGAGCGCGGAAAGATCGTACATTCCTACTCCGCCGAAATGGTCATGGAGATGTCGGCTGCCCTGGCCGAATGGGTGAGCGCGCCCACGCTGATGAAATCGACGCCGGTTTCGGCGAACTGGCGGATGTTGTCCAGGACAATGCCACCCGAGGCTTCGCTGGGGATCCAGCGGTTCTCGCGCTTGATGCGCTCCATGCAGGCTTTCACCTGCTGGGGCGTCATGTTGTCGAGGAGAATCGCTTCGGCGCCGCCCTCCAGTGCCTCTTCGAGTTCGGCCATCGATCGCACTTCCACCTGAACCCGCGCTCCGGCTTTGCGGCGCTCGAGAGCATTCTGGAGAGCCGTCCGCAGTCCTCCGCCCAGGGAAATGTGATTGTTTTTGATCAGGATTCCGCTGGCCAGGTCGAGCCGGTGATTGGTCCCGCCGCCGCACAGGACCGCATACTTTTCGAGCGCGCGCAGGCCCGGCACCGTCTTGCGCGTGTCGAGTATGCGCGCCTGGGTGCCCTGAACGGCATCGACATAGGCTCGCGTAAGCGTGGCGATTCCGCTCATATGCTGCAGGAGATTGAGAATCACCCGCTCGCAGCTCAGGAGCACGCGGGCGTTGTGGCGGACCACGGCAAGGACTTGGCCGGAGCGTACTTTCACGCCATCGAAGACCTCCGGATGACTGATGACCTCGTAGCGGTTGTGCGACTGCGGGCGTTGATCCAGGCGCCCGAAGATCTCCAGGAACTGCGCAATACATCCCAGTCCGGCCACCACCATGTCCTGCTTCGCAAGGATCGAAGCCGAGGCGCGCAGGTTGGGATCGATGGTGAGATTGGTCGTGGCATCGCTGGCCGCCTTGTCTTCGACCAGGGCGTGCTCCAGCAGTGCGTCGATGCGGTGGCTCTTCCAGTCCATGCTT
>DASXXV010000321.1:0-3274 GCA_036502905.1 Occallatibacter sp.
CCCGCATAAAGCGGATTTCGCGTGCGGTGTATTTCATCTTTTGTTGGAGCGTAGCGGCAGTTCATCTGTTCATCGGCTGCCTTATATATAGATATCCTTCCTGTTACATCGATGTGCGGCAAGTGGGAGTTTGCATGGTATGCGGCCTGGGACCTTGCCTTTCACGCGCGCTTTCACTAGGTGCAACGCAACATCGTCCGTGCTTTACTAGGGCCTGTTAACACTACCAGGGCGGATGGCGTTGCGAGAGAAAATCGGGTCAGACGAAGCCGAGCCCGAGGGCTGTGGCGGGTCCACCGCCCAGGACGACAACGAAGTGTGGCCCGATTTCCACCCCAGCGACGAAGACCTGTCGCCGGGGACCCCGGATTTTCACCGCAACCCCAAGGGACGGGGCCGGTTTTCTTCGATTTCGTTGTCGCTCGTCGTTAACAGACACCCGGTATGCGTCACTCCTCGCTCCTAGAACTCGAAAAAACCGGCGCCCGTCGCCATCGTCCGGGTAGTGTTAACAGGCCCTAGTCAACTCACTACCAGCGGATGAGTCCGGGCGGTTGGCGCACCTGTTAAACTCAGGGCGAGTATGATCGTTGCGTTTATCTGGATCGCACTGGCAGCATACCTGCTGGGATCGATCCCTGTGGGATACCTGCTGGTGCGCGTCTTCCGCCGGCAGGACATACGCACTCTCGGGAGCGGCAACATCGGCGCCACCAATGTGCTTCGTTCGGAAGGAAAGGGGCTGGGGGCCGCTACGTTCATTCTTGACGTGGTGAAGGGCGCGACGGCCGTGCTGCTGGGAGCCGCCATCGCCGGTCCGGTGCTGCCCATGGTCCCGCAACGCAATGTGGAGGCTGTGGCCGCGCTGTTTGCGGTTCTCGGCCACATGTTCCCGGTGTGGCTCAAGTTTCGCGGCGGCAAGGGCGTGGCTACGGGCTTCGGAGTTTTCCTGGTCGCGGCTCCGTGGGCCGCGCTGGCGTCCATCACATTGTTCGCCATCACCTTCGCGATCACGCGCTACGTTTCCCTGGGATCCATCCTGGGGGCAGCGAGCTTTCCGGTGTTTGCGTACTTGATGGTGCGCGGAGAGAGGCCGGCGTTTTTTGTCGCGGCGCAGGCCATCGTCGCACTGCTCATCGTCGTGAAGCATCATCCCAACATTCGCCGTCTGCTGGCCGGCAACGAGCATCGTTTCGGAGCCGCCAAAACAGCATGACCATCCTTCCCATCGCCCCCAGGATCGTCGTTCTCGGCTCCGGAGCGTGGGGCACCGCGCTGGCGCTTTCGCTGTCGCGCAATGGACGGCCGGTCACTATTTGGGCGCACAGCCCCGCAGCGGCAAAAGACATTGTGGACGCCGGCGAGAACGTTCAGTTTCTTCCGGGTTTCAAACTTCCGCCGGCGATCACCGTCACCGGGGACAACGCCGCCGTGGCGCCCGCGGACATCATCGTATCGGTGGTGCCGTCCGAGTTTTTGCGTTCCGCGCTGTCACGCCTGGTGCCGTACCTGCGTATGGGCCAGATCATCGTGAGCGCAACCAAGGGCATCGAGAAGGACACGCTGCTGCGGATGACCCAGGTGATCGCGGAAAACACCGCCGGGTTGTCGCTGCCGATCGGGGCCCTCTCCGGTCCTAGCTTTGCGCAGGAAGTAGCCGAAGGCCAGCCCACCGCCGTGACCGTGGCTTTTGATGAGCCCGCAGTGGCCGCGCTGGTGCAGCGCGAATTCTCGTCCGAGTCGCTGCGGCTTTACACCTCCACCGACGTGATTGGGGTAGAACTCGGTGGCGCACTCAAGAATGTGGTGGCCATTGCCGCCGGCATCGCGGTGGGCGTGGGGTTGGGCTACAACTCCACCGCCGCTCTCATCACCCGCGGCATTGCCGAGATCACGCGGCTGGCCGTGTCCTGCGGCGGGCGCCGCGAGACGCTCGCCGGCCTATCCGGCCTGGGCGACCTGGTGCTCACGTGTACTGGAACTCTCTCGCGCAATCGCACCGTGGGCGTGGAGTTGGGGCAGGGGCGCAAACTGCCCGACATACTGGCATCTCTGGGCGGCAAGGTGGCCGAAGGCGTGCACACCACGCGCGCCGCCCTGGGCCTGGCGCGCCAGCGCCGCATCGAGATGCCCATTGCCGAGCAGATGGAACTGATCCTGGAAGAAGGCAAGGACCCGCGCGAAGCCATCAAGGACCTGATGCTGCGTCCCGGCAAACACGAGCATTGAGATGCCTCTCGACTGGAGCAGCGGAGGACTGGCCGCCGGCCTGGCCTGCTATCGCAAGCAAGAATTCTTTGAAACGCACGAGCACTGGGAAGACGTCTGGAACCAGCTCGCCGACCCGGAGAGGCTTTTTGTGCAAGGCCTGATCCAGGTGACCGTGGCGATGCACCATTACCAGCACGCCAACCGCGCGGGGGCGCGATCACTTCTGCGCAGAGCTTTGCAAAAGCTCGAACCGTATCCCGACGAGTTCGGCGGGATCGATGTCGAGGGTGTCCGGCAGGACGTGCGCGCCTGGCTGCTTGCCCTGGAGAATGCGGCGCACACGGCGCCGGCGTTTCCGTCCATCACGCTGCTCGATGGTTGAGTTGCACGGAGTGGCGGCGGCACGCCGCGACTGGTTGGAGAGGATTCGAGAAAGCTCTCCAGTCCCTCGTCCAGTTTCCGTTCCACCCGCTGCTTGCTGAACAGCGATTTCAGCCCGACGGCAACGCTTCTTCGCGGGTCTGGGCGTGGAGTGCGTTCAGCTTTCAGGAATGCGCGCAATGGCGGCAGGGAACGGGGGAGAAAATGCGCCTGCCACCGGCCTCCCGCAGCGAGCGCGCAGAGGGCCAAATTCCTGTACAATTCAACTTGTTGAGAACGAATAAGTTGATGAGTTGAGAGCCCGTAGCTCAGTTGGTAGAGCAACGCCCTTTTAAGGCGTGGGTCGTGCGTTCGAGCCGCACCGGGCTCACCAGATCTTTCCCGCCGTTTCCCATCCACCTCTTGAAAATTGAATGCAGAGGGCGAGCCTCACCTTCGCGGATGCTTTTTGCTGCTCCACCGCGAAGATGCCGAGCATCCGCAGGCAACGCGTCTGCCGCCGTTTCCAGAGGCCGTTTCTCATCCTGCAACCGGATCCCCGAGTCGCTTCAGCGAATAGGAAATACCTGCCGCAGCCGGCAATCGCGCAGATAAATCCCGGCCCAGACGAGAACGCCGAAAATAACCGGGAACACGGTCTCGAAGGTGCTGCTGCCGGCGCGCATCTGGATCGAGACCGCGC
>DASXXV010000322.1:0-7698 GCA_036502905.1 Occallatibacter sp.
ATGGCGATCCCCTCGGCCGCGGCCTGGCGGTAAACCGCCGCATAGAACGCCTGGCGCGCCTCGCTCAACGAAGCCTCGCATGCCGAAAAGCCGACCGCGACCGTGTGGGCGAGCGATTGATCCACGATCGCGGCCAGCGAGAGGTCCAGCCCGTCGGTGGCGTTCGTGGTGGCTGCAGGAACCAGTATGATCTGGGCACCCGGCGCGGCCGCCCCTGCCCACGAGGCAGACATCAGGGCCACAGCCTCATCGCTGGTCCGTCCGGGATCCGCGCCGTTGGGCAACACCCGCAGCGCACTTTCGGGTAACCCGAACGCCTTGCGGAACGCCGCCACATCGCGCTCCTGGATGTTGCTGCGCGCAGCTAATGCGATGGTTTCGCCGACGCCGGTTATACCCGAACGGTGCACCGCATCCAGGTGCAGCGCTTGCGCGGCCAGTTGCGGCGTAACCGCCTCGGAGTCTGCCAGTGAAGCCGCCGTCCGAAGCTCGGCTGCCGGGCGAGCGACCGGATTCCAGGTTGTGACCGCAGGCTCCGCGACCGTTCCGTCCAGCGACACGAGCCCGTGAATCACGGGTCGAAGGGCCGCGGGCACCGAGACCGGAGCCACCAACACCGGCCGCACTCCACTTGGTAAAGGCAGCGATTCCACGCGCGTTTGAAAAGCCCGCTCCACTTGGGCGACGGTGCCGGAGAACTCGATCCAGCTACGCCCTGCGGGCAAGGGTGCGACGACGAAGCCTTCGCTTTCAAGCCACAAGACGACGGCGGCCACATCCGTGGCCGAATTGGTATATGTCTCCGCGAACTGTGACGGCGTGAGCCATTGATGAAAGTGGGGGGACGCGGGATTCTGCTGATTCGCGAGTTCCGCGTCCAGCGCTTGTTTCTGTGCGGACGAGGGCTCCAGCAGCAGCAGCATGCGATCCAGGCGGGTGTCGGCAGAAGAAGATCCCAGGGTCGCCGCTCCGGGTCGCAATGCGGGGACAGCACTACCGATGGTCACCCGCGCACTCGATCGCCAATCGCCGCTGAGCCGGGAGGATGGAACGCCAGGGCCCGATGGCAACGTGGGCGCCTGTGCAAACGCGGTTGCCGCGAGGGTCGCCGCCGCCAGGGCCAGCCATCCGCTGAGCCATCGTCTATATACCATGTTCCTCTTTCGACAAGCTGCGATTTCCGCGCTTACCGGATTCAAATCAAAGGGTTCTTGCTTTTATCTTCCGCTTGAGGACCGGATTCGCACTCTACCACTTTTGGGGAAAGATCAGACGTGGCTTGCTTGATTGGCCCTGATTGTATCGCGGCAAGGCAGACACCAGGGGTCGAGGATCAAGGGAACGAGCCAATGGGGACCACGGGAGCAAAGGGCGTGCATATGAAAGAAGCGAAGACAGTGAAAGAGTGAGAAACGGGAGCCTACCCCACTCAGTTTCTCTTTTCACTGTCTTCATTCATTCAGAACTTCGCCGGCGTCCTGGTCCCTGTATTCCCGGCGCTGTTCTTTATGGCGCCGCCGGCGCCGCAATTCCCAGGTCAGCCAGCACCTTGGGCTTCTTCTCGTCCACCGCCAGCAGATTGTGGCACGCCGCGCAATCCTGGGTAATGGCCGCACCATTCTGTGCCGTGTGGTCTCCGTCGTGACAGCGGAAGCAGCCGGGGTAGCTCATGTGCCCAATGTGGTTGGGGTGCGTACCCCACGTCACCTTCATGTCGGGAAACACATTGTGCGTGAACACGTTCACAAGTCCTTCGCCGGAGGACTTGATCAGGCCGGCCTTGGCCGCGTACACGTCGGGATGCTCGGTGCGATAGAACGCCTCGAGTCCGGCGGGGATCTTTTCCCGCGCTTCGGCCTCGGTCTTATAGTCGGCCTTCAGAAGTTCCAACGCCTTCTTGTGCATGAACGGCAGTTCGGGACTGATTGCGCCCTCGACCATCGCGCGGTTCAGCGCATCCTCGGCGGTCTGCATGGTGTGCGCCGCGCGGTTATGGCAATCGATGCAGTCCATCAAGCGGCGTTCGCCTTGCGGCGTCTTGCCGGCCAGCGACGAGGCCGCGTACGTGGTGTCGGATCCATCGGCATTGCGCTTCTGCACCCAGGGAATGTTGGTACGCGTCTCGTCGGTGCTGATGTATTCAATGTGCCCCAGGTGCACGCCGTGAATCCCGTGGAGGTTGGACAGCGAATCCCGGCCGCCCAGGTGCAGAACGACCACCGATTGGGTCTCGGTATTGGTCTCGTCGTCGGCGAAGTTTGATTTGACCAGCAGTTTTTCTCCATAGAATCGCGTGGGCGTATGGCAGGCCTCGCAGATTTCGCGCGCCGGGCGAAGGTTTGTCACGGGCGATGGGATCGGCGTGGGATAGGTGGGAATCAACCTGGGCGCCATGCCTGAAACCGGGCGCAGGGTCACTTCGATGAGCTGCTTGGTGCCATTGACCTTGGCTTCAAAATACGACCGGGCCCCGCTGCCTATATGGCACTGCACGCAATCCACGTGCGCGTGCGACGACACCTGGTACGCCGCATACTCCGGATGCATCACGTGGCACGATTGCCCGCAGAACTGGGGCGAATCCATGTACGACGCGCCGCGGTAGCTTGCCACCGAAACCACCAGCAGATTCACGATGGTCGCGACCAGAACGATATCGATGCCATGCCGGAAGACGCGGTCGTTCAGATCGACCTTGGGAAACTCGGCGGGGATGTGGTTCTCGCGCCGCAGTTTCCTGCGCCGCAGATACATGCCTATGGGTATCAGCACCAGCCCCAGCACAAACAGGCCCGGCAGTATCAGAAAGAAGATGATGCCCACGTAGGGATTGTCGATGGGATGCCCGATCAGCTCGACGACCCAGTGCGCGATCAAGGTGATGCCGGAGGCAGTAGTGATTGCCCCGCCGGCGAGGCTCAGGGGGTTGTTGCCGAAGAACAGCGCCGGGCGCACCCAGTTTTGGCGAAATTTCTGGAAGATCGGCACGCGACCTCACTCCTCAATAGATTGACCCGCCTTGTTGAGCGGGCCCGGATTGCTCTTTCCCGGCGGTGGGATTTCCCAGGGACGCGAGTGCCGCGTGGCGCTCAACGCGCGATGAATGGGAATGCTCCTTTTCGCCGCGAGGGGAACTTTAGCGTGAATCGAAGGCCCTGAGGGCCCGCCCGAGGCGGGCCCTGCTTCTACGACCTATTTGAACGAACGGAAATAGACGACCGCGTCCTTGATCTGCGCATCGGTCAGCTTGCCCGAAAAGGCCTTCATCTTGCCTTTGCCATCCTTTACCGCGGCAATCATGTCGGCTTCGCTCACCTTCTTGTAATCCGGATCGGTGGCCGGCTTCACGCCCATCGCCTTGGCGATGCCCGGATTGGGCGTCCCCGTCGATCCATGACAGCTTTGGCAATTTGCCTTGTAAACCGCTTCGCCACCCGACTGCGCGAAGCCCACGGAGCCGGCCACAGCAACCACAAGGGCCAACACCACCTGAGAACGCATTCTCTTTGTCATCAAAAATCTCCTTCAAAAAATACGGCCGGCGTGCTTGCCTGTCCGCCCGTTAAACGAGGTCGTTCTAAAAAACCCCGAGAAAACTGCCTTCCCGGCGCATCCTTTCAAGCACTCGGAATTGCGCCGCGACAACGCCCGGCAGTGGAGTGCGCTGCGCTACTTGATAAAAGTGCGGAAATGTTCCACCGCGCCCTTGATCTCCGCATCGCTGAGCTTGCCCTTGAAGGCCGTCATTTTGCCCATGCCGTTCTCGGTGGCCTGGATCATCTCGGCCTCGCTCATTTTCTTCACGTCAGGATCGGTCACAGGCTTCACCTTCATGGCCTTGCCTGCTCCCGAATCCGCCAGGCCCGTTGCTCCGTGGCACATCTGGCACTTGGCTTTGTACGTCGCCTCGCCGGATTGCGCAAAGCTTACAACGCCGGCCATGGACAGAATCGCGGCCAGCGCAACATGCGATCGAATGTTCTTCCCCATCTTTCACTCCCCGGGCGTCGTGATTTCAGCGCCCTTCTCTGGCTAAAAACCCTGCTCCGACCGCCAGGTTGTTTTTCCCGCTGCCGGATACATTACGTTCGTTCCCTAAGCCTGCACTGCAAATCAGCGGGCGGCCCAATCCCAGGCGGCCAGCTAATGGTTAAAATGCGTACTTCACTCCCAGCGTGAAGATGTCGCCATGGAAGTTGCGCGGCGCCGGACCCGCAGGTCCCGACTCGTCATAGGAATGGTGATTCCAGTTGCCATGCCAGGCCCATTGTGGCGCGATGTTCACCACCAGATCCGCATACGGATTGAGGATCTTTGAATTCAGCGATCCCGGCACCTGGTATGGATTGAGCATCTCCCCGCTGCCGTCAACGTAGTTCAACCGCGCGCCGGCGTTGATACGGAAGTATTTTGAGGGCGCGAGATTGATGTTTCCGGTAAAGAAATTGCTCGGCGCCTTATAGTAGCCGTTGCCAAGGTAGAGAGGAGTCGACGATGAAAGCGTGGTATTGGCGCAGGTTCCCGCCCTCGACGCTGCGGCGGCGCCCGGTGGCAAGGGGGCATTGGCGGTGGGTGTAAATACGTAGCAGAGGTCCGTTACCGAGAACACGTCGTCATGCGCGTAGGCAAGATCGAAGCTGATCGATTCCGTCGCAATCACTTGCGCGGCAAAGCTGATGTCCCGGTTGTGTTCCTTATGGTTAACCTGCGGATCGTTGTTCTTGGCTTCGTAGTCGTTCCCGGCTACGGCGAAGTTGATCCACTTGTACGGCTTAACCACGGCCCGCGCGCGCAGATGCTCGATGTTGCTGGGCGCCTCACGGGTGTATGTGTCGCTCGGAGTGGTTGTGGAATTCGCGGAGTGCGAGCGCATCAGGTCATAGTTCGCGGTAATGCGAACCATCTGCGAAGGCTGGATCACGCCGCCCAGAAGCATCCAGTTCTGATGCCAGTTCATCAGGTCGTCAGTATCCACCTTGATCTGACGATCGTTGAACCGCCATCCCCCCGTGAGCTTCACCGCCGGGGTGACATTGAATGACGCCATCACCGTGTTGCCGGTGTTTTTCTGGGCCAGGTAGTGGGCATCGAGTGAATTGGTCGTGGTGGTGGTCAGGCTGGGATCGGTGAGCGGAGTCAACTCCGATGTGGTCGAGGTCGGTCCGGTAACCACCGACTGGTTGAAGATGGTCAGGGTGGGAATGCGGAACGACCAATAGTTGAAGGCGTCGGAAAGCGAAACGTATTTTCCAAGTTCCGCCTCGATACCGTAATCCCCGTTCACGCTATAGCGCTTGTTGTGAGCGAACTGTCCGCCGGGACCGGCGCCGGTGAGAACCGATGCACGGTCCATGCAGGCAGCGCTGGTGGGGCAGCTGCCCGCGCGGGCGATTCCGACGAACGTCTGGTTGAATTGATTCACCTTGCTGGTCCCGCCGCTGTACGTGAGCCGGCCGTTCATCGCAATCCGATCCCAGTACCGCGAGCTGAACCGGAACTGCTCGGTGGGGAACGAGGTGCGGGTAGGTGCCGTCTCGCTCTCCTGGACAGTGCTGCTGCAGAACGGATTGGCAACGCCGTTGATGACGTTTTGAGTCTTGAATGCCCCGGACCCGCATGTAATGGTCGGCCCGGTGAGGACGTTCACACCCAGCGACACGGGTGTTCCATTCGACAGGACAAACGGCGTGGGCGCAAGGTGGAACGAAGTGTCGCCCTTAAACAATGCATAGTACTGGTCGTAGCTGAGCGTGGTCCGCCTGGCCACGTGCACGTCCACCCCGCCGATGTAAGTGTCGAGCCCGGTGCGGAACCACTGCTGTAATTGCACGTCTCCGCCGCCGTGCAATGTAGAGAACGCCGGCCCTTCGTGAGTGTTGTGGTTATACCCGACGCGGAAGTTGACCACCCAGGTGGGCATCAACGTCAGCAGCGTCTCGGTATTGCGCCGCACGGTGTTGAAAATGTGCAGCGAGTCCGGCTGGGGAACCAGGGCAGGGGTTGTGGCGGTCGCCGAAGTCAGCAGGGAGTTCGGCGTCAGGTTGTAGTCGTAGTAGTAGCGGTCGCGACGGAACTGGCCCATGAAGTCGTACCAGCGGCCCTTGCTCATCTTGAACATGGAGACGTCGAAAGGATCGCCTCCGTAACCGAAGCTGCTGGTGCTCAGGCTATCGAAGAACGGCGTCTTTGCCGGGTTCAGCGTATGCATGTCCAGCGACTGGCCGAGCACGCGCGCGCCGGTGGTCTGGTTGATCATCGTGGCCCACATTGCGCGGCTGCCGTCCTTCTCTGCAAAGCGCCCGCCCAGTTCCACCATGGAGTGGACGCTGTACCCGCCCATGACCTTGCCATCGGCGGGAGTTTCGGCCTTTTTCTCCGCGGGTTTCGCGGCCTTGGCCGCGGGCTGGGGCGCTGCGGGTTGGGCTGGATTCGCCTGGGCCGCATTTGGCTGGGCCGCATTTGGCGGTTCTGGCGCCTGGCTGGCGAACGCGCCGCCCGAGCCAAGAAGAGCCGCAAGGGTAAGGGTGCATAACCGGGAGAACATGGCCCCGGCAGGCGACCCACCCAGACTTTTGTAAGACCTGGTCTGATTTGTCATCGCTCGCCCCTTACCTACTTGGTGTTGAAGAACACCGGACTCACATTCGAACCATGAATGTCGGTGTGGCAGATGGTGCATGCCTGGTACTGCACAGCCTGGTTATGTGCCGGACCGATCGGCTCGCTGGTCGAGAAGTTCTGCGAAGGCGAGTGGCACTCGAGGCAAATCGTATTCACGTTGGCGCGATTCAGCAGCCGCGGATTGGGGCTGCCGTGGGGAGAGTGGCAACTCACACAGCCCTCCGTTTTCACCACCGCGTGCTCATATACGAACGGCCCCGCCGTCTCGGCATGGCATTTCATGCACACCGCATCCTGCTGCGATACCGACTTCAAGCCCTTGCGCCCGAAGGTTCCGTGCGGATCGTGGCAGTCCGAGCACTTCACCAGGCCTTCGTCGACCTTGTGGTGAAAGGGCAACGAGAATTGCGGCTTGGCATCGGTATGGCACTGGAAACAGAGAACCGGCTGCTCCGCCTTGAGCAGCTGTTCAGGGTCCTTTCCGCCGTGGATGCTGTGGCAGGAAACGCAGCTTACGTTGGCTTCGCCGTGGGCCGAGCGTTCGAAATTCGAGTGTTGGCCATGGTGACAGCTCAGGCAGGCGGCGTCCACTTCCTTGGCGGACGACTTTGCGGGATTGGATATCTTGCTCGGATCGGCACTGTCCGCGTGCGCCTTGCCTGCTCCGTGACAGTTTTCGCAGGTCACGCCGCTCTTGCCGTGCATCTGCGCCATCTTGATGTGCGGATTGGATGCGAACCCCTTGGCCACTTCCTCGTGGCAGGTTGCGCATGTATCGGAGCCCGCGAACTCAGAAGGCGCGGCATCCTTGGCCTGCGCAGGTGTTCCGGCACCCTTCGGAGCCGCTATGGCAATCGCGCAAAAGACAATGGCGCCCAGGATGAAGATCAAACAGCTTCGCAATCCCAGCCACCATCGCGACGTGGCGTCACTCGGCAATTTTGAAACGGACCCGTCTGTCTGCATGAAAAACACCGCCTCTTTGAGTTCTTGCAATTCGAATGGCGATTTCTCGATCGCTCTCGTCTTGAGGGAAGGGATCGACATTATCCCTTTTGCTCCGCGCTCATCTTTTTC
>DASXXV010000323.1:0-25479 GCA_036502905.1 Occallatibacter sp.
TCCACACCGAGCGCGCGGGTCTCGCGAGGCCAATTCAGGGAGGACGCCCGGGTGCCGGGTGCCCGCAGGCCTCGATTTGAGCCCTGGGATACGATGAACCTGCGCCTGGACGTCTTTGCCTCGATTGAAAGCAGATTTCCGAATCAACTCATTAAGAGAGGTATTTCGCGCCGTTGAAAGGCACTTTCGGTGAGTTGCGGGAGGATCACCGCTAGTCTGAAATAGCCCAGATTCAGGCGAAGAAGAGAAATGGAAGTGTGGACGACGAGAAGGAAGCCGCGGGCGCCGCGGTCGCGGTGATACAGATGGGAATTATGGATATTGAATGCGGTTTCGTGATGTGCTAAATGGCTTTTGGATCTGCGATGGTCGCCGGTGGTGATGGCAAGCGGTGAGCTGTTGCATGATCCATGCGCGATGCAGCCGTTCGGAGATGCCCGTGAAGGTGGTATTGAAGCGGTTCTGGATGCTGGGTACACACTGCTGCGAAGGCGTGGGTGGAGCAAGCCGGCAGCGCGGATTGGCGCATTCGATCATGAAGAGTCGCATCTCGCCAGATATAACTGAGCGGCGGTGAAGCGCTGGACGACGCGCATGGCTTTGCCGCAGCGGGGACAGTGCCAGAGGTCGAACTGCGGCGACGTTGGAGGAGGAAGCGGTTGGCGGCCGTCGGCCTCGAGCAGGGTATGTGCCAGTGGCAGCCGGCGTTTGCGGAAGCGGTTGGCGAGCAGGCCGTAGTGGCGGATGCGCACGAAGCCCCTGGGCAGGACGTGGAGGAAGAAGCGGCGCAGGAACTCCACTGCGTCGAGGGTCATGACGCGCCGCTTGCTGCCGTGGGCATAATCGCGCCAGAGGAAGTTGACCTTCTGTCCATCGAAGGTCAGCAGACGATGGTAATGGAGATGGCCATGCGGTGGGTGTAGCGGCCGAGGTAGCGCAGGACATGGGCCGGGCCGCCGCCATGTCGGGAACGGCGGTTCCGGGGGCGAAGATACGCCAAAGGGACGAGTGGGTCTAGGTGGTATCGTTCGGGCTATGGATGAGGCCACCGGCAAAGTCAGGTTCGCCTTGCGTATTGCCGGAATTCTGGCGGACGCCGAGGAGCAGGGATACAGCTACCCGCTTCATGTCACCGTCGAACTGGCGGACGGGCGGCGGCTGATCGATGTGTATCTCGGCGGTGGGGTTGTGAGGTCGATAAGGACTCTGACGCCGATAACTGACGATTCTCTGCCGCTACCTGCGACGGTCGTAGTACGCGAGTGGGACTCGGCGACCAAGCAGCCAAGGGAAGATCGGGAGATTCGCGCTGAGATCAAGACTAAAACCGATAGCACCTGTTGACAAGGCTGCGGAACGGGAGCATTTTAGGTCTCCAAGATCGAAAGCGTGTCGAAAACAACTTCCCCGACGGGCATGTTGCCGGAGTGGTTATTGAAGGCTAGCGACGATACGGCCCGAATCGCAGAAGAGACGGATAGGTTTCCCCGGCATGAGAGGATTTCCCTGCATGGGCAACGGAGTGAGAACCTAAGATCGGCGGGCTCCATCAACAGATTTCTCCGCGTCCCGCACTGACAGTTCTTACAGTTACGGCGGTGATACGAGTGTGCTAGTTGTGTCTCGTTGAATCTCTGTGCCGCGCACAAAGGATCGCTATGGACCAAGAGCCTCGGAGGAACTTCTTCGTGCTGTTGCGCCTCCCTTGCCGCATCCTCGGGGTGATGCCGTGAGACCGCTTTCGTCATCCTGCTTGATTCTGTTTTTTAGCATGACGTGCCGTTAGTTAGTTATTCGAAACGATCGAGAAAGGAGGGTACTCCACATGCCACAAACCGCCCAGGAAGTATTCAAGCTTCACCGAGTGCAGAAGTATGAGCCAATTCTGCGCAGCGTCCACGGAACCTACCTTTTCGAAATCGAAAAGGTGGGTAGCTGGTTTGTCGCCGTGGACGCTGGCGCCATCAAGATCGAGGAGAAGAAACGCGATGCCGACTGCACGATCATCTGCGACGAGCGGGACTTCGTCGATATCGTCGAAGGCCGGCGAAACCTGATCACCGCGCATATGCAAGGACGTGTGAAAATTCACGGCGATATGGCATTGGCGCAGAAGTTCCACGGTCTGGTAAGCGCCACGATCGAAGAACGAGGTGCAGCATGAGATTTAAGCCAGTCAGCGCGCTGGAAGGCGACACCTTCGTTGTCAGTGACCGCCGAGGCGATATCGACAGTTCTCCGGACGAGGCACATGGTTTATTCCATGGAGACACTCGTTACCTGTCACGCTGGATTTTCACGGTTGACGGACAGAAACCCAACTCCTTGTCGACCGACGATGTAAATTACTTCTCGTCGCAATTCTTTCTTGTCCCAGGCACCGGAACCGTCTACGTTGATTCTCCTCTGTCAATCGTGCGACAGCGCGCGGTGGGAGGAGGCTTCCACGAAGACATCAAGATTCAGAATCACAAACCCAAGCCGATAGACTTGGAGGTGAGGGTAGAAGCAGATGCTGACTTTGCTGATCTGTTTCAGGTGAAGGACGCACAGTTCAATCGTTCAGGCAAATACTATCGTCGAGTCGAAGGAGATCGTCTCATTCTCGGTTATCAGAGGGAGCGGTTCGTCCGCGAAACCCAGATCACCTCCAGTGCACCCGCTGAGATTGACGAAAAGGGATTTCGGTTCAAAGTTCACCTTGAACCTCATAGCGAATGGTTCACCGGGATGAACGTTCTAGTCGCTGTCGATGGCACCGAAGGACTCAAGAACAGGCCCAAGTACAGAGACGTGCACGACGTGCCGACTCCAAACATTGGCATGAGCCTGCAGAATTGGGTGAACGCCGCGCCCAAACTTCGTTCTTCATGGTCGGACTTTGAGCGGATCTATGAACGTTCGCTAGTCGACTTGGCCGCTCTACGGTTCTTCTCGCGGTTTGCGCCTGGAGAAGCTCTCCCGGCAGCCGGTCTGCCATGGTTCATGGCAGTGTTCGGTCGAGATAGCATATTCACCAGCTACCAGGCTTTGCCATTCCTGCCGGAACTGGCCGCCTCGACGCTGCGAGTTCTGGCGGTCCGGCAAGGCACCCGCCGCGACGATTTTCGAGATGAGGAGCCCGGGAGAATTCTGCATGAAGCCCGCACCGGCGAAATGACAGCGTTCGAAGAACGACCGCACTCACCGTACTTTGGATCGTCGGATGCAACTCCACTCTTCCTGGTCCTAATGGATGAGTTCGAACGATGGACTGGAGACGGAGATTTGATACGCAAATTCGAAGCGGAGGCCAGAGCAGCATTGCGATGGATCGATGAGTACGGGGATCGCGATGGTGACGGCTACGTTGAGTACGAGCGCCGGAATAAGGAAACGGGAATTGAGAACCAGTGCTGGAAAGACTCATGGGACTCTATTGCCTTTTCCGACGGATCACTAGCACAAACGCCTATCGCAACCTGCGAGATCCAGGGATACGTCTTTGACGCGAAGCGTCGTTGTGCACGACTGGCCCGTGAATTCTGGAACGATCCGGTGATTGCCGATCGACTGGAGAAAGAAGCCGATGATCTCAAGCGTAAATTCAACAGAGATTTTTGGATTCCTGAGAAACAGTTCTTTGCCCTGGCACTTGATGCGAAAAAATCCAAAGTTGATTCGTTAACCTCGAATGTTGGGCATCTGCTCTGGAGTGGAATAGTTGACGACGACAAGGCTGCGGCGTGTGCGCGTCATCTCGTTGGTCCAAAGTTGTTTAGCGGCTGGGGCGTCCGCACGCTGGCGGTTGGGGAAGGAAGATACAACCCCATCGGCTACCACGTGGGTACCGTGTGGCCGTTCGATAACTCGTTTGTTGCACAGGGATTGAGAAACTACGGCTTTCAAAAGGAAGCGGCCATCGTGGCCATCGGGAACCTCGAAGCCGCAAGATTCTTTGACTATCGCCTTCCTGAAGCCTTTGCTGGTTACGCGAGAGAAGAAACGAACTTCCCGGTGGAGTATCCGACCGCGTGTAGTCCACAGGCTTGGTCGGCCGGCGCTCCATTGTTGTTTCTTCGTTCCATGCTCGGACTGGAGCCAGTCGGCCGAAAGTTGCTGGTCGATCCCGCCGTCCCCAAGCAGATTCAGTGGCTCGAGTTGTTGGGAATTCCTGGCCAATGGGGGCGAACCGATGCATTCGCGCGCGGACTTATTGATTTACCGCCCCAAAAAATGGACCCGCGAAACGACGCGTTTGGACCCGGCAGCATAGATTGGTGCCGTTAGAATTAACTGTACCGCTTCCTTTGAGCGTTACGTTGCAGACAGTGTCGCCCGAACTGCTCGTGGCAGTCCCGATGAATTGCCTTTGGAGTCGAGTTTGCACGCTGCGGCCGGGATGCTTGCTTCGCTGCAAGTCCGATTCATTGATGTAGCGTTTGCAATAAACGGCGACATTTATGTACCGGACGGCTATGGCAATTCACGCGTCGTCAAGTTTGATCGTGATGGGAACTACATCAAATCATGGGGCAAGTACGGCACTGCTCCGGGGGAATTCAATTTGCCGCACACGGTAGCCGTAGACCGTGAGGGACGCGTGTACGTCGGCGATCGCGAGAACCAACGTGTCGTTAGCAAGTGAAAATGTTCGCTTTTGGGAGCAAGTGAAGTGTCCGGTTTTGTGAAAAAGTAAAATCATCCAGGCAGGTACGATACTAGGAAGCTCACGCCAGCGGATTCTGATCCCTCAGTTCGTGAATTGGCGACAATGCCTGTCGCCAAATAGGGAATCTCAGTCACGTTCGGAAGCAGGCATTTCTGGCTTTCGCCTGTAGACAACTGCCACCATCCATGCCGTGATCTTCACTTGGCCACCCCGTTCCTAGGTAGAGAGACACCCTGGGAGGTGTTGGGGCGCTTTCCAGACAGGGATGGATCAGGCCGTCAACGGCATGGCGATCCTTGCGGGCCGCTGCTTAGCGTCTTCGAGAACGGCCTCGATCATGCCCTGCCACGGGCCCAGCTTCGGCCGACGCGCTGGCTGCTGCCGCTGAGAGGGGCTGGCCGGATCGTGCGCGTGGCTCTCAAGCAGCTCTCCCACTGGGACCGCCGGACAGCCTGGGACTACTCGAATAAGTGGCGTGGCTCGAGCCAAGGTCAGCGCCCCCCGAAATGATCGGCGGGGAAAGTTAATGGTCAGATACTCCACGGACCAATGCTGCGGTGAGCCTTCCTTCGGGCTGCACGGACGCCCGCTTGGGCCTGGTCCTGCTTTTGCTTTTTCCCTAGTCAGGCAGGCTTTTGCTTTTCGGCGGTGGATGAGCACACTACGCCACTGTCCCGAAATTGGCAACGATCACCTTCGATTCGGTCACGATTGAGTCGACGTAATCTGCCCACGACTGCAGCATCTTCTTTCGCTCGGATGCGTACTCTGCCCGGTTGTAAATGCCGGCAACGCCGCCTTTTTCGTGGCTCAGGGCCTTCTTGACCGGAACCGGCCCGCGTTGAGCGGGTATAGATTGAACCGAATGCGGTTAGAGACTGTTGCCCAATCTGTTGCCCAATAAGTGCCGAATGGGAAGGCTCGACCCCGATTTGAGTGAATGGATACGACTGTAAGTTATTGATACGACGAGTGGCCCCTCATGAAACCCGCTTTAGGAAACCGATGCTCTATCCAACTGAGCTACGGGGCCACTTTAGAATTACCAACTTACAACAATAGCAATCGTCATCATCACTATAACTCACTTCGCCTGAAGCGGGCATGTGCCTGCCTGCCCAGGCCGTTGCAGGGTCGAGGTGAGGGAAGTGAGAGTGAAGCGAGCACCATAGCTTCAGGGTTGCATCAGGAAGTAATCTGCCAGAACGATGTGTATTGCAACACGATGCTGGGGACGGCGGGATTCGACAACGTGCCAGGCCGCCTGGATTTATTTCAGTTGAAAACCGAACACCTTGCCCTGTTCGCCTACGTATACATGGCCGTTGACCACGGTCGGCACTGTCCAGCGAATGGCGGGTGCGGACAACAAGCCGCTGAAAAGAGTGTTCGCGAGGTTGGTGGCATCGCTGGCGATCAGGGCGTTGGTTTTCGTATCGATCGTCCAAACAATTCCGTTGGCTGCGCCGTTGGACGAAACCACCGGGTCCGCGCCCGGATACCCATAGGCCAGCGTTCCCTGCGAAACGGGAGTGGACGAAAGCAGGCCCGTGTTGGGGTCCAGCGTGAACATCTTCAGGACATCGTACTTGCCGCCGAAGTACACGTTCTGCCCCCACATCGCCGGCCCTGTAAAGCATGCCTGGACCGATTTCGTTGAAGCCGCGTATGCGCCCACCTGGTTGTCGAGTCTCTGGATGATGTTGTCTGAGGTCGCGCCGAGTTGCCCCATGTTGTCGCGATCCAGCACGTATACCGGGGTCGGCTTTCCGCAGGCGATAAGTTCGTGCGGATGAGAGCCCGCCTGGTCGGGCACCACCATGATGGCGCCCGAGCCGAGATCGACGTCGGAAGCATTGTAAGTGGCGAAGTTGTACGGCGCGAAGTAATCGAGCACCTGCAAGGTGGGACTCAGCTTCACTGCCGCTTCACCGAAGTTGGCCGTCCCGTCCAGGTCGCCGTTTCCGGTGGTCACATAGATGTTTCCCTCTCCGTCCACAGAAAGCGCTGAGCTGCCCATCCAGATGCCGCCTTCCGAGCCCGTGGGCGTTGCATTCCAGACCGCCTGTTGGGCCAGCGTCTGCGCATGGAACGCGAACACGAAGCCATGGTAGGGTTGCATGTCCTGCATCGACCCGATGCCGAAATATACATTCCCATTGGCCAGGGTCAACCCGGTTCTCTGCAACTTGTGTACCGGCGCCATCTGCGCATCATTCACCAGCACCGGGCCGCCAAACTTCTCCGCCCCGGTGGCCAGGTCGAGTGCATGCAGGCGATGCGGAAACACGCTGGCGCTTTGTTCGGAAGTCTCGGCCACTACATACATCGTGTTCGTCGCGGGATCGATGACCGGAGTGCCAAGAATGCCGATCTGGGTCGTGCTGGTGAAACCCACCGTGGACGATACCACCGCGGTCGCGCCCGGCGGGATCAGGCTCACCTGCCAGAGTTGCGCGCCGCTATCTCCGTCGAAGGCATATACGCTGTCGTTGGCGGTGGCGGCGAACACCACGTTGCGCGCCACCCCATTCACGGTCAAACCGTTCACGTACAGGGGTTGGGCGTTTACCACTCCATCGACGGAAGCGGTCCAGCCCAGGCCGAACGTATTCGCGTTCACATTGGACGGCGTGAGGGCCAACTCGTTCGTCTGGGCGCCCAGTGAACCGCCTCCGCCCTTCCTGGCTGTGTAATTGGCGAGATCCACATTGGCCGTGGCTGTCGCCGTCTGCCCGCTTCCCCCCGAAACCGTCGCGGTGATGGTGCACGTGCCCGTGGACCAGCCAGCCGTAAACACTCCGGATGCCGAAACGCTTCCGCAGGAAGCCGACCAGGTGACAGGCTGACTGGCGGTGAAGGTCTGTGTGTTCAAGGCGTGCAGATGCACGCTGCTCGGAGTGATGGTGACCGCTGACGGAGTGATCGTAACTGCGCTGCCGGCCGTCTGGCCGCTGCCGTCGGTGGCCGTGGCGAGCACATTGCACGAGCCCTGGGTTGCGGGTGCGGTGAACGTTCCGTCACCCCCCATCGAGCCGCAGGTTGCCGTCCACGTCGATGCCACGGTGCTGGTGAAATGAACGGTTCCGTTCGCCGCGACGGTGGCATTCTGCGGGGACACCGTCAGGATGGTTCCCCCGAAACCGGAGAGCGCCACCGTCTGGGGGCTGCTGAGGGCCGAATCGGTAAAGCCCAGGCTCGCCGTGCGCGCACCCCCGGCAGTGGGCTTGAAGTAAACCGTCGCTGAGCAACTGCCCGCCACGGAGACGCTGGCGCCGCAAGTCGTGCCGGAAACGAGGAAGTCGGACGGATTCCCGCCCGTAACCGCAATGCCGCTGATGGCTATGGCCGCGGTGTTGCCGTTGGACAAGGTTACCGTTACCGGCGCGGCGCTGCTACCCAGTTGCACTCCCCCGAAAGAAATGCTCGAGGGACTGGCCGCGACCACACCGCTCGTTCCCAGTCCCGACAGAGGAATACTCTGCGGGCTGTTGCTGTCGGAATCGTTAAAGTTCAGCACCGCGGTTCGCGTACCGGTGGCCGTGGGAGCGAACAAGATGTTCGCCGTGCAATTGGTCCCAGCCCCCAGGGTAGCTCCGCAGGTCTTGCTGCCGACCGTGAAATCGCCAGGATTGGCGCCGCTGAAACTGATACTGCCCAGGTTGATCGCGGTGGCGTTTCCGTTCGTCAGGGTCACCGCTTTCTGCCCGCTCCTGGTCCCCACCGCGACCGCTGCCCAACTCAGAGTCGACGGCGATGCCGCGCTGGCGCCGCCGGACGATCCCACTCCGGAGAGAGAAACAACCTGCGGACTGTTGCTCGCCGAGTCCACAAAGCTCAGGCTCGCCGTGCGCGTGCCTGCGGCCCCGGGATGGAAGATAATGCTCGCGCTGCACGTCGCTGAGAGGCCGAGAGTCCCGCCGCAACTGGTGGTGGAAATCAGGAAGTCCGCCGCATTGGCGCCGCTCACCGTGACGCTGCTGATAGTGATCGACGAACCCGGGCCATTCGACAACGTTACAGATTGCGCCGGGCTGCTCGTTCCCGGCTGTGTACCGGTGAACGAGAGACTTGCAGGAGAGGCCGATGCGGTCGCGGGAGTCACACCTCCCACGCCTGATAGCGCTACCACTTGCGGACTGCCGGAAGCCGCATCCGTGAAATTCAGATTTGCGGCCCGGGAACCCGATGTGCTGGGCTTGAACACCAGCGTAGCCGAGCAACTCCCGCCCACCGAGAGGCTGGCTCCGCAGGTCGTGCCGGAGACTACAAAATCCGACGCATTCGTCCCGGTCACGGCGATACCGCTGATGCTCAACGCTGAGGTGCTTCCGTTCGAAAGCGTTACCGCCTGCGATGCGGCGCTCGATCCCACATTCGTGCTGCCGAACGCCACAGTCAAAGGGCTGGCGGCGACAACTCCGCTCGTGCCCAAGCCCGACAGAGCAACTGTCTGCGGGCTGTTGCTGTCCGAATCGATGAAATTCAGCGTCGCGGTCCTCGTGCCAGTTGCCGTAGGACCGAAGAGAACGTTGGCGGTGCAGCTCACCCCGGACGCCAGCGTTGCGCCGCAGGTCTTGCTGAACACCGTGAAGTCGCCGGGGTTGGCCCCCGTGAATCCAAGACTACTGATACTGATAGTGGCCGTGCCCGCATTCGTAAGCGTTACCACCTTCTGTCCGCCCTTGCTTCCCACCACCACCGCAGCCCAGCTCACGGTGGCAGGCGACACCGTGGCGGCTACGGCCGACGCGGCCACCGCCGCATTTGCCCAGACCAGCGCGGAGAATGCAAGTACCACCAGCTTTACAGGGTCCCATCTACGCAGCGGCCTCCGATTTCCTGACAGTTTCCCCGATCGCTTCCGCGATGAACTTGCTCCATCCAGCGCGTCCGATTGCCCCGGTCCAGACAAATTAAGCATGCACCTCTCCCCGAGGTCTTCTCCTGGCGAAGAACCCGACAGCGACGACAAATGAGCTCGCAGGAATCCCTGATCCTGATAGTTCGTCCGAGTGTAGCCGGGGATTCAGGCCCGTTCTTTGCGCCGCGTCAGATTAGGGGAGCGGGCGGACGGAAGCACTGGATGGCATCATCAGGCCGAGGAGGGACATTCACGCTGGCGTGACCCGCGGGATTCCCCGCCTGCCACAACCGCACGACACCACAATGTTCCGGAGAATGACTTAGGCGGAGGTTTTGCGCCGCTGCTTATCCCCCCTGCGGGATAGGATCCTGTAGGGCCGCCCCCCCAGCGGCGCCCACCGGATAGGTGTGCGGGGGGTTAGAAAAACGATGCCGACGCCGGCTAACTGAAAGACCAAAAGTATGACTCGGTCCACCGGGTGCGCCACCGCCAGGCGACCCACAGGGGGAAACAGCAAAACGGCAAAGGTCAAACTCGCCGCGACTGCTCCGACCAAACCTGGTACACGCCCCAGGAATAAAGAGACGACAATCACGGCCTGCAGACAAATCATGGGCGCCGCCACCCGAAACTCCCATCCATTATTCATGAGAGTGCACAGCAGCACCGCCACTCCGCAGCAGACGACCACAGCAAGGAAAGACTTCACCGCGATTCGCCAGATCGGGACCATGGCAGTTTGAAGGGGCACTATAACAGTATACGGAACAAAACAAAGTCAATCCGCGCAGTTTTCCCGTCAAGCGATCTAGATGCAAGGATTGTCGGCTGGAGAGCGTCTTTCCCGATTGAGTGCGGAGGGGAAGGGTACTGGCTTCAGCTTTGAAGGTTACGGGCTTCAGCCCGTACATAAAGCCACCCAAATCAGCCGGGATTTGGCCCCCGAGGGGGCTTTGCCTAAGAATGCGATCCTGCCCAAAAAGAACGCATCTTGCCCAAGAAACAGGTTTAGCAAACAGCTACTTGATGGCGGCCAAACTTCCGCATCGGGGACAAACCAACCGCAATCCCTGACCCTGCAAACATCCGCTACCCACTGCGCTGTCATTCTGAGCAGATCGACTCGCGCCGCGAGTCGCGTGTGGAATGAACAGGGGTCGAGAGGCCGCTTATGCTGAAGGGGACTGCCGATCGTGGAAGCAAGCCGGCTGCGTAGTGGTGCTTTCGAGCCCGTTTCTGAGCATGGTTCCAGATCCTGTGATCGCGAGTTTGGTGACGCTGCCGGGTTATGGTTGGCGATCCCGTTGAGGAGATTACCCGAGGCACAGTCTGGCCCGATCGCAGTCCAGGAGGAGTGTGCGTGGCCAAGCAGGGAGGCAAACGGCAGGTTCTGAGTCTGGATTCGATCGAGCCTAATGCAGCGGGCATCGACGTGGGAGCTACAGAGATTTACGTGGCCGTGCCGCCGGATCGGGATCCGGAGCCGGTGCGCCGCTTCAAGACCTTTACCGGTGATTTGCGGGAAATGGCCGGGTGGCTGGTGGGCTGCGGCATCACCACGGTGGCCATGGAGTCCACGGGCGTGTACTGGATTGCGCCGCACGAAATTATTGAAGAAGCCGGCATAGGCGTTTGCCTGGTCAATTCCCGCCATGTGAAGCATGTGCCTGGGCGCAAATCGGACGTGAGCGACTGTCAGTGGCTGCAGTATCTGCACTCCGTGGGGCTGCTGAAGCCATCCTTCCGGCCAGAGGCGGCGATCTGCGCTCTGCGCGCCTTGAGCCGCCATCGCGCCAGTCTGGTGGAAAGCGCCGCGGTGCACGTGCAGCACATGCACAAGGCCCTTACCCAGATGAACGTGCAGATTCATCACGTCCTGTCGGACATCACCGGCTTGAGCGGCATGGCCATCGTGGAGGCCATCCTGGCCGGCCAACGCGACCCGCTCCAACTGGCCTCTCTGTGTCATGGCGCGGTGCGCTCTGACCGGCAAACAGTGATCCAGTCGCTGGTGGGCAACTATCGACCCGAGCATCTGTTTACGCTCAAGCAATCGTTGGCCGCCTACAAGAACTACCAACAACTGGTGGCCGAGTGCGACCGGGAAATCCAGCGACTCACGGAGAAAATGGACGGCAGGATCGACCCCCATCAAAAGCCCCTGGACAGAGGCCCGGGAACGCCCAAGCGGCGCAAAAACCAGTTTCATTTCGATATGCGTTCGGAACTGTACCGGCTGTTCGGCGTCGATCTGACCACCATCCCCGGCATCAGCGCGCTCACCGCCCACACCCTGCTGGCCGAGATCGGACCCGACCTCAGCCGCTTCCGCTCTGCGGCGGCCTTCGCCAGTTGGCTGGGTCTATGTCCGGCCAACAAGAAGAGCGGAGGCAAGGTCCTCTCCTCCAAAACCCGCCAGACCGACAACCGCGCCAGCCGCGCGCTGCGCATCGCCGCCCAGACCCTGCTGCGCAGTCGTTCCTATCTCGGTCACTTGCATCGCTCCATGCGAGCACGCCTGGGGGCGCCCCAGGCCATCACGGCCACGGCTCATAAGCTGGCCCGCATCATCTACCACATGCTCACCACAGGCCACAGCTACGACGAGACCGTCTTCGAAACAGAACAGCAGAAACAAAACCTTCGCCTGCACAAACGCTTACAAAAACAGGCTCAATCGCTCGGCTTCCAACTCATCCCCATCACCGCATGAGGTAATTTGTTCATGAGGAGCGTAGCAAAAACCTTTAGCCCGCGGTTCTACCCCTCCGCCCGCTCATCAATTAACCGATCGACAAGTGGCAACATCTGCTCGCCCGTACGCGGCAGGACAAACGTCGACGCCTTTGCATCCCAGTCCAGTTTGAAACTCGTCGCCAGCGCCGATATCCAGATCTGGCGGACCGGAGTATTGGGAGTGATGACGAACTTTCCCGCCGGATGATCGAACAGCACATTTAGAACGCCGTTCTGCTCTTCCACTTCGAAGCCGGCATCCGCCTCTTCTTCGCGCTCGATCAGGTGCCGTTTGAGTGCATCGAGAGCGCTTTCGGCGGTGCGGCGAAACTCCACTTCGTCCATCATGGCCACAGTGTAGCAAGCCTGCACAGAACCGCTGAAGCCACGGCGTGCGCGTCACTTTGTCGGCTTGCGCGCTGCCAGAAGGATCGTAATGCGCATCCCCTGCAATAGTTTCATGCTGTTTACCAGCCGCTCGTACGCCATGAATGTATAGAAGAGGACCGGGTGGGCGCGTCCATAGGAGGGTTCGGGCTCCAGCATGGTAATGGCCGGATCGTTCAGGCCTGCCATGCGGCACAGCTTCCTCAGCCTGCTGCGCGAATTCGAACGGAACCATGTCGGGTAAGGATCATGCGCATCGTTGCTGAGCCCGCGCAGCCGGTTGGCCACCATCAGGTGCATGGAGTGGGGCATCAGATTCGCGCTCATGGATACGTAATGATAGAGATTGGGTGTCCGCACGCAGTAGACTCCGCCAGGACGCAATACCCGCGCGACCTCCCGAAAGTGTTCGAGCGGATGCTCCACATGCTCGAGCACCCAGTTCGACACGCATGCATCGAACGTCGCGTCCGCAAACGGCATTTTTACGCCGTCGTAAACCAGCGCCTCGGATAAGAATTTGTTGTGCTTTACGTCGGGGTCAATGTCGATCCCTGTCACCTGCCCGATTTCGCTGAGCGTGCGCGAACACTCATTCGTCGGTCCCGCGCCAATCTCCAGGATTCGCGAATTGCCTGCAATGTTCTCCCGGCATAGCCGGAAGAAAGGAAGGGTACCCCCTTCGAAACGCGACTTTGGATAGTATTTATCGAAAAGAGCCTGATTCATGGGTACTCGATTATGGTGCAGGCGTGCGATCTGTAATGGGTCCAACGGCCAGGAGATATGGCCGCAAGCTATAGAGAAAGCTCAGTATAGCACGCCCCTTCCTGCCAAGTCGGCAACCGCTCGACCGCCATCCGAGAGCCGCTTCGCAGGTTTCGGGCGGCCAATCAACCGCCCGCAAGCTAAGCTGCATCCTATAGATTCGGTGCCGGACCGAGGAGAAGGACTGGATCGGTGTTTATGGCTCGATACATGCGGCGCGTCGAATTATTAATCCGCACCGCCTCCCTTTTCCCGCGCTCACCCGTCTTTCCATCACGAGTGCCGATTTTCCCGTCTTCGGAAGATTGCCTTGCCGCCATCCGCGGCCCGTTTGCGGTCTGCCTGATTACGGGAGTGGTTTCCGCCTGCGCACCGTTCTGCGCGTCGGCTCAACAGCAAGAGCCGCCAAGGCAACTCGTCCGCGAAGTGGTCTACAACGAAATGCGCGACCACGATTCGCATGGCTACTGGCGATACTGGATCCAGCAGCGTGTGCAAAACGATACTCGGCTTGCCCTGCAGGTGGAGACTACGGACGGGCCGGTAAAACGCCTCGTCCAAACCAACGGCCAGCCCGTCGACATCCAGACACGCGACGAAGAACACGCCCGGCTGGAACACCTGGTCAATTCCCCCCAGGAGCTGGCCAGTCATCGCAAGGACTACCTCGATGACGAGAAGCACGCGGCCCTCATCATGGGACTTCTTCCCGATGCCTACATCTTCGACTACGTCGGTGAAGAAAACGGCTGTCGCCATCTCCGCTTCCGGCCCAGCCCGGATTATGCGCCGCATACCATGGAGGCCCGAATCGTGCACGCCATGAGCGGCGATTTATGGATCGATGCCCGCATGAAGCGGCTCTCCCGTCTCGAAGGACGCCTGACGGAGAACCTCGACTTCGGCTTTGGCCTCCTCGGCCGACTCGACAAGGGCGGCTGGTTCCAGGTGGAGCGCGTCCAGGTGAGCCCCTCGGAATGGAAGACCCAGAGGATTGAACTCCACCTCAGCGGCCGCGCCGTTCTCTTTAAAACCATCGCTCGCGACACCAACGAACTCCGCGGCGGATTCGCGGCGGTTCCCGCCGGTCTCAATTTCGCCCAGGGCATGCGTATCCTGGAGCAAACCGACCCCCGCTCCGCTCCCAACACCATGGCCCGGGTCGCTCCGGCGTCATTTGCGACTCGGCCCTGAAACGGCCACCTCTTCCTTCATCCCAGCCCACCCGCTGCTTATCACTGTTCGCTTGACTTTGAACCCACTTCAAGAAATTCATATGGTAAGGGGGTCTTGAACGGTCTCCGTGTGCGACCATGGGCTTACTCTGGGAGGTACCAGGATCCTGCCGTCAAGGCATTCGAGGGGTCACGGCCAGGGTCCTGGGGCGCCAATTGTTCCCTCTCTGCGGTTAAGGTCGGCAAACCCGTTCGGACCATAGAGGTAGCGGCAAATGCACAGTCTCATTCTGATGGCAAGCGTTCTGGTCAGCTCCTGCGCACATGGGCAGAACTCCGTAGTGAGCTGCCGCATGCAGGATCAATATCACGTCTCGCCGGATCAACATGCCGCGGGCGTCGATAACCGCGGAGACCACGCCATGGGTTTCTCCCACGAGACGACGGTCCACCACTTTATCCTCTTGCCCGACGGCGGAACCATCTGCGTCGAAATCACGAGCGAGCACGACGACGCCACCCGCGACCAGATCCGGACCCACCTTGCTCACATTGCCGGACTGTTCGCCTCCGGCGATTTCGACATTCCCATGTTGATCCATGACCGTGTCGCCCCCGGAGTGCCGGTCATGAAGGCTAAACGTACCGCGATCTCCTACACCTACCAGGAAAGCGCGCGCGGCGGACAAGTCCGCATCCGGACCAGCGACACCGAGGCCCTCAACGCTATCCACGAGTTTCTCGCATTCCAGATCCAGGATCACCGCACTGGCGATCCGATCAAGCAGTGATCAGCCATCGGTCGTGTTCGAAATCATATGGACGGTGCGAGAGTCACTCATTGACCACTGATCACTGATCACTGCTTTCACCGGCCGTGTGCCGACCTGGGCTCTTCCTTCTCTTTTCCGCTACAAAGCACCCCGCGGCACGTCAGCCTACAATCTTCCTCTCCGTCGGTCGCCTCGAATTGTCCTGTTTCGAGTCTGTGGTGCGTGCATCCAACTTTGCACCGGAGGACAAGATGAAATCCGATCCTATCGACCGGCGCCAATTCCTCAGAACCGCCGCCACCACCGCCGGAGCCCTGGCCGCCGAGCGCTTCCTCCCTGCCGCCGACTCCGGCGCGGGCGTGCCCACCCGCCCCCTCGGCCGTACCGGCGAGCGCGTCTCGTGCATAGGCCTCGGCGGCTATCACATCGGACAGGCGAAGCTCTCCGATGATCAGTCGATTCAACTCATCCGCCAGGCCGTCGATCGCGGCATCACTTTCCTCGACAACTGCTGGGATTACAACGATGGCACCAGCGAATCGCGCATGGGCAAGGCTTTAGCCGGCGGCTATCGAAACAAGGTCTTCCTCATGACCAAGATCGACGGGCGTACCAAGCCATCCTGCGCGCAGCAGATCGACGAATCGCTCCAGCGCCTTCAAACCGACCATGTCGACTTGATGCAGTTCCACGAAGTCATCCGCCTCGAAGACCCCGATCGCATCTTCAACGAGGGCGGCGCCATGGAAGCCATGCTGGAGGCAAAGAAAGCCGGCAAGGTGCGCTTCATCGGATTCACTGGCCACAAGGATCCCTACGTGCACCTGCGCATGCTCGACCACGCCCGCCAGCACAGCTTCCATTTCGATACGGTGCAGATGCCCCTCAATGTGATGGACGCGCACTTCCGCAGTTTCACCCGCGAGGTCCTGCCCGTCCTCAATCAGGAAGGCATCGCTCCGCTGGGCATGAAGTGCTTCGGCGATTCCTTCATTCTCAAGAGCAACACCGTGAAACCCATGGAATGCCTGCACTATTGCCTGAACCTGCCCATCGCGGTGCAGATCACCGGAATCGACAACCAGCAGATTCTCGATCAGGCCATCGAAGCCGCGCGCACCTTCAAGCCCCTTTCGGAAACCGAGGTGGCCGGCATCCTCGAGCGCACCAAACCCGCGGCTCTGCAGGGCAAATTTGAGCTGTACAAAACCACCTCGCACTTCGACGGCACGGCCCACAAGCCGCAGGAACTGGGCTGAAAAATTCAATCGGTTGTGAGAGTCACGCACGCGGGCGGGCTGCCGATGGTGCCGGTGAAATCTAAGCGCGATGTTGAACGATCGCCCGCAGTTGCGCAGCAATGTGGACGAGTTCTCCGGCCACGGCCGGATCGGCGTCCCCGGAGCACAGCATTTCCATTTCACGCGCCAAAACCGTGCCCTTCGTCAGCCCGAACGTTCCCAGCACTCCTGCCAGCTTGTGCGCCGCCGCGTGCGCCTCATCGCGCGCATGCTCGGTGAGACGGCCGCCGGCCAGATCCCTGCCCGCCGCCTCCAGCGTCGCCACGCGCTCTTCAATCTGTGGCAGGAATTGCTTCCACAAGCGATCCAGCGCCTCGTTCAATTCAGGCTGCATTACTTGTTCGGTCATCGTGTCGGATCCCTTGGAGTTCGCGCCCGCTCAGCTCCAGCCTAGAGCCCCGGCAATCTGGGTTGAAAGCGTCAACGGATCGAACGGCTTGAACAGCACCGCTTCCACCCCCAGATCTGCGAACCGCCGCTGGTCAGTGCTCTGCACCTTGGCCGTCAGAAGCACAACGGGAATGTTCGCCGTGATCGGATTCTTGCGCAGTTCCCGAAATGTCGACGGCCCATCCATCCCCGGCATCATCACGTCGAGCAGAATCGCATCGGGATGATATTCGGCGGCCCGTGCCACTCCCTGCGCGCCTGAACTGGCCATCGCGACCTCCCAGCCTGCCACAGTTTCCAGGCTCAGCGCCGCCACTTCGCGAATATCGTCTTCATCATCGATGATAAGAATGCGGTGAGGCATATATAGGAATCTCCCACGACTATGTATTTCCAGCGCGCCTCTGCACCTGTGCAGTCCTCAGGCCCACACTATCTGCCCATCGAGGCCGCCGGTCTGAGCGGACCCTACAAGTGCCGGTCGACCGAGACTGTTGGGGAGGCTTCCTCCATCTGACGCGAATTACGCAGCAACGTCAAGACCAAAGCTTCTAGCTGCTGGGGCTGAACCCGGGTCTTGGTCAGAAAATGCGTGGGACCCAGGACCAGTTGCCGACGCTCTTCCGCCTCCAGCTCGCGCCCCGAGTAGACCACCAGCGGCAGCCGCGACAGGCCTTCGCGCTGCCGCAGCCAGTCCACCACGTTGAATCCATCCCCGTCCGGCAATCCGATATCCAGCACCATCAGGTGCGGCTGGAACTCGATGCACGCATCCAGTGCCTGCTGCCGCGTATGCGCCAGTTGCACCTCCATCGTGTCCCGCAAAAAGATCTCGCCGATCACGTGCGCCAGGTCCACATCGTCCTCGACCACCAGGATCCGCGCCTTTTCGCCCGGCCCGCACAGCACCCGCGCCAACTCCGCCAGTAGCGCGTCTTCCTCTATGGGTTTCGTCACCAGTCCCTGCGCATCATTAGGCAAACGCTGGCTTCCCTGCGGAGCCACACTTAACAGCACAATCGGAATATGGCTTTCCGGATCCCTCCGCCGCAGCATCGGCAGGATCTCCCACCCATTCATGCCGTCCAGGGACGTATCCAGAAGGATCGCCTCGACGCCCTGGGCCGCCTCGATGGTTTGCTCCACCGATTCGGCTTCCACCACCCGGTATCCGTGCCGCGCAAGCTGCTGCGCGACCATCGGCCGCGTCATCCCGTTCGCATCGGCCAGCAGCACCGTGCCTTGCTCCTCGGCTTCCGCAGGGCTGCCCGTCGCCGGCGCCGTGGGAAGCTGCTGGTAGGGCAGGAACACCCGGAGTGTCGATCCGCGCACCGGGTTCCGCTCCGCCCAGATTCGTCCCGAATGCTGCTGCACGATGGTTCGGCAAATCGCCAGCCCCAGCCCGCTCCCGCCCTTCTGGCGCGAATCCGAAGCGTCCACCTGCTGGAATCGACCGAAGATCGTCTCCAGCTTGTCTGCCGGAATGCCCCGGCCCTGGTCGATCACCGAAAGCGTCACCCCGGTCGCGCCCGGCCGCATCATCACCGATACGGTCGAGTTCGCCGGCGAGAACTTCACCGCGTTTGACAGCAGGTTGGTCATCACCTGCAGCAGGCGGTCCACGTCTCCCGACACTTCCACCTGGGTCGTGTCGTGCAGTAATTGCACCCCCGCGGCATCCGCCACCGGTGCCATCCCCTCGATCGCCTGGTGCACGATCTGCGAGAGCTGCACCGGCCGGAACGTGATCGGCGCACGCCCGCTCTGGATGCGCTCCAGGTCAAGAATGTCGTTGATAAGCCGCACCAGCCGGTCGGAGTTGCTGGTCGCAATCCGTAGCAGGTTGCTGGCCTTTTCGTTCAGCTCGCCAAGTATGCCCGACGACAGCAATCCCAGCGCTCCGCGGATTGAAGTCAACGGCGTCCGCAATTCGTGACTTACCGTCGAAATAAACTCATCCTTCAGCCGGTCGAGCGCGTACCGCTGGCTGATGTCGCGGAAGCTCAGCACCGACCCCGAAAAGCGCCCATGGTCGAGAATCGGCGTAAAGAAGTATTCCGTGGGCAGCGAACTTCCGTCCCCGCGGAACATCTTGTCCTCGCCCGCTGCCGACACGTGCCGCTCCGTGGCTCTCCGCAGCGCACAGTCGGAGGCGCATTTCTGCCCCGCGGGCGCCGAGCCGTGCAACAGTTCGTGCACCGGCCGCCCCGTCAGGCTGGCAGCCGGCGCGCCCAGCAGGCGTCCCGCGGCGGGATTCGCAAAGCTCACCATCCCGTGCCGGTCCACTCCGCAGATGCCGTCCGCCACCGAGTCCAGCAGAATCTCCTGTTGCCGCGTCAGTTCATCCGCCCTGCCGCGCTCCCGCGACCGCGCCAGCATCTGTCCCAGAGATGCCGCCACCGTTTCGATCGCCGCGATCGCTTCCTGGTCCTCCCGCAACAGAAAATGGCAATAGAACTCCAGGATCGCCAGCACCTTGTTGCCCACCCGCACCGGCACCGCCCAGCCGGACACCATGGAGTGCCGCAACGATGCGTTAACCCTCGGTCCCGGGGGCGCCGATTCGAGATCTGCAATCCAGATCGGCCGGCCTTCCTGCCACACTCGTCCCGGCAGCCCCACCCCCCGCGCCAGCGTCACCCCCATGCTCTCCTGGATCATGGCCTCCGTGGATCCGTCCGGCGAGCCCCACGCGGTGCTGAACTCCAGCAGGTTCTCCTCGCTGTTTACTTCCCATTTCAGGGCCAGGTCCCACCCCTGCGAAACGCACAGCGCTTCCAGAATGCGGATCGCCGCTACGTCGGACGAGCTGTTCTCCCCCACGATCTGGCTGACGACCAGTTGCAGCGCCAAGCGGTGCTCGCGACGCTTCTGCTGCGTCACGTCCCGCAACAGGCACCGCATCGCCAGCGGGTTGCCCGCCTTCTGACGCTGGCTCAGGCTCAGCTCGAATTCCAGGATTCTTCCATCGGACGTGTGGTCACGCAGCGGATAGCGATCCACCATCTCTCCGTCCAGAACCCGCCGGAACAGCCCCGCCACCTCCGGCCTGGTGCCCGGCCCGAACAGTTCCTCAAACGAATCCAGCGCCAGCAGGCTCGAGTTATCCAAACCGAAGCACCGCTTCCAGGATGGGTTCGCATACAGGAACTGCCCGCTCGTGCTCAGCGTCGCAATCATTTCGGTGGAGTTCTCAAACAGGTCGCGATACCGTTCCTGCGACTCCCGCTGCGCTTGTTCCTGCCGCAGCGTCGCGCTCCGGTCCAGCGCCACCACTACCAGGCCTTGCATGGCTCCGTTGCAGTTCCGTAAAGCCGAAATGTGGAGCGTAACCGGCAGCAGCGTGCCGTCCTTGCGCTTGAACTGCGCTTCGAAACTCGGCACCTGGCTTGGCGGGAGGGCCCGGACCGAGTTCATCAGCGATGCCAGCCGTTCCAGCTGAGACAGTTCGCGCCTCCTCTCCGTTCCGCTCAGCCTCTGCAATTCTGCGATGAGCCGCGGGGCTTCGCCCGGGCCCAGAATGTCGTTCGTCCTCGGGGTACCCACCAGTTCCTCGGCGTGGTAACCCAACAGGCGCTCCGCGGCCGGATTCAGGTGCGTGATGAATCCGTTCAGACCGATTGCTATCACCATCGGCCCCGCGGAATCGAAAATCTCCTTCAGATCGTCGTTGGGCTCTTCCACCGGGGGGCTAACAGGTGGTTTTCGCGCCGGAGTCTGGAAGGCGATGAAAACTGCCGCCGCGGCCGCCGCGGCCAGCAGCAAGCCGTCGTAGGACGGACCCGCCATCACCCGTAAGGTCACCGCCGCCGTCGCCGCGGCCAGTACCACCACCCCGGCTATGGCCCCAATGCGGGAATGGGCGACCGCCCGCCCCTTACTGGGGGATGAGCCGGTCCTCGATTCTCCCCTGGGACGGTCCCGCATCCTTCTCCTCTAGCCGGCGTTTTGTGGCTGGCCAACCAATCAAATTTTGGGCTAATCTCTTTCAGCTTATCGTTAAGCCCCGCGTTTCCGTTTACCCGCCACGTCAGCATGCAATCTGAACAGGTTTGATTGCCAAGGACGTACACCGCCGGCACCGGATCCTCTGGCCTCCAATCAGGAGGCTTTGAAGCCCCGGATACCCCCTACCCACGAACGGCGAGCCGCGATTCTTTCTTCAAATCAGCCGGACTGGGTGCTCCGGCTTTGCAGCAGTACACGATTTTTGAATGCTTTCAGGGAAGCCTTACAACTCCGCGTTTTAACGGGGCACGATGTCCAGCCTTCACTGAGCCAGGCCGAAGAGTGCCGAAACGCCCGCAAGATCAACGCCGGCTAATCGCCCGTGCTCATTTCCATCTGCTGATTTCAAACCACCCAATTTTCAGCGAACTGCTTCAGTCGTCGCCCGGACCCCAAAAAACACCGAGGGCATTCGCTCCTGGGTGGAGCGCCTTCTTTCATCGACCCTCTATGGCAAAACCCGCTGGATATGGAGAAATAGAAAGATATTCAGTAGTACCGAAACCACAAGCAGTCCCAGAAACAACAACGCGAACAGGTTCACACGGCCGCTGATCGACTTCAGGTCCTCGATCAGTTCCTGCTGCTCCAGCGTGTTGCGATCGGTAGCTTCGCGCACCATGTCGAGGCGGTCTTCCACCCGCTTCAATGCCACGTTCTGATCGGCTAACTGATCCTTGAAGTTGGCGTTCTGGATTTGCAAATCCGCCAGGCTGTGTTCGATCGGCTGCAAGTCCACCCGGGGCGACGGCGTGTGCGGGCGCGCGGTCAACAGGTTGGCCACTGCGGTGGCAATCTGTCCGTCCAGCAGCGGAAGCAGCTTCTGCACGAACGGCACTGCCTGTTTCATCACCCCCGAAACCCACTGCATTCCCGACGTCGGCTCGGCCTCGGAATGTGCCTGGACACTCAGCGCCCGGCCCGGCGGAGGCACTGGCGTCCTCGCCCCCTGCCCATCTCCGCGGCCCGAAAGCGGCCTCCCGGGTGTACCCACCGGCAGAGGCGATCCGCCCGCCCGCGGCAAAGGCTCGCGTCCATTGGTCGGCTTCGCCTCATGTGTTCCCTGCTCCTCGCGCAGGCTCCCGTTCCGGCCCGTCTCCGTCCGGTAATCCTCGCCCGCGCGGATGCCGATCCGCTCGAATTCGTCCTCTGCCGCCATCCCCTGGTCCTTCCCATTCAATATATAGGGGATTCGCCCCGGACGCACCGAAGTTTGCGTCGTTCCAGGTGGCAGCATGCCTCCTCCCGGCGCTTAAGCTGGAATAAGAAACTTGCACCTCGACAGACTTCTCGCCTCGTCGCTCATCCAATAAGGTGCAGCCCCTGGCACGCTAGCCCACCCCATTCAAGGAGACGGAGTGAATCCCCACCTTTCCCGAGCCCTGCACAGCCTCCAGCGCAATGTCATCAGCGGCGTCATTACAGCCGGCCCTTTTTTCATCACCTGGCTCGTGTTCACCTTCATCCTCGGTGTTTTGGCCAACGCCGGGCTGCCCCTCATCAAGGTTCTTGCCCTGCCCTTTCCCGCTGACAGCTGGATGAACCAGCACTGGTTCCAGTACATCCTCGCCGTAATCCTCACTATCGTTCTCTTCTATGTCATCGGACGGGCCATGTCGCAGGTCGTCGGCCGGCAGATGTTCTCCCTGTTCGAAACCTCCCTCGAACGCCTTCCCCTTGTGAACAAGGTCTACGGCTCGGTCCGCCAGCTCCTCGAGACCCTCACCAGCAAGAACCAGCCCGGCCATCGCGTGGTCCTGATCGATTTCCCCATCTCCGGCCAGAAGAGCATCGGCTTTCTCACCCACACCCTCTCCGATTCCTCCACCGGCGCTCCCCTCGCCGCCGTACTTGTGCCCCAGGCCATTAATCCGTCTTCCGCCTACCTCCAGTTCGTGCCCATGCACATGGTCACCGAAACCGACCTCAGCATGGAGCAGGCGATGAGCATGCTCCTCACCGGCGGTGCCGTGTGCCCCGACAGGCTCGGCTACTCCTGCCCCTCCCCCACCGAGGAGGAAACCGACTCGATCGTTGAAGTAAGCGGCTGAATGGAATTGGAAACCCGCAGGTCGAAGTCTTCGTTTGCACACAATTACAGGTCCCGGGAGCATCCTTAATTCAATGGAGTACGCCGCCGGAGGCACCCTTAATTCAATGGAGTACGCCGCCGGAGGCACCCTTCGAGGGAGCCCGAGGGTTCAACTTATTTTTTCTCCGGAAATCCGGCTGTGAAGTGGTGATAGCGGCTGTAAGTTGTTTGTCGACAGCTGGTTGGCACTCCCCAGTCCACAGCCGCACAGAAACTGTGATGCGTCCCTGTGCGCACAACCTGCATTCCATCAGCTACTTAGCTCAGCGTCTTCACAGCTCTACCCGCCGCTCTCAAACCCGCTCCAGGGGCGACGGCACGCGCACCCAGGACATGCCCGCGGCCGTCGCCGCCGCGATTCCCATGTCCGTGTCCTCGAATACCAGGCAATCCTTCGGCTCCACGCCCAGGCGCTCCGCCGCGGTCAGAAAGCAATCCGGCGCGGGCTTCCCACGGGCATAGTCTTCGGCGCACACCAGCACGTCGAACTTGTCCACCAGCCCCAGCGCCGAAAGCGAATGCATCACCGAGTTCCGCCGGCTGCCCGACACCACCGCCAGCGGAATATGACCGTGCTTTGATTCGATGTGCTCGATCACCTCGGGAATGGCCTTGAGCCGATCCTCGAGTTCGAAGTACAGGCTCTCTTTCCGCTTGGCCAGGGCATCCACCGGCATCTCCAGCCCCTGCATCTCGTTCAGCGCGCCAATGATTTCCTTCACCGGCCGTCCGCCCCACTCATAGAACAGCTTTTCTTCAAACTCGCAATTCCACTCGCCCAGGGCACGCTTCCAGGCGATGTAATGCAGCGGCATTGAATCCACGATCGTGCCGTCGCAGTCGAACAGGTAGGCGCGGAATTCTCCCGCGGGAACTTCTAGTCTCATGAGGTTTTAAGCGGGCTCCTGGTTTGAATTCGATGGGCAGCGGTCATTCGGCGGTCGCCGCTTCAACCGGCTGGGGCGCGATTCCGGAGTCTCCAGCGAGCGATTTGGGCTCTATGGAGTGACACCCGCCCTCACCCGGCTTGGTCGGCTCCATCCGGAGAGCATCATTGAAGCGGTTGAAGTAGTTGAACAGGCCGATCGCGCAGAGAAGCTCCACGATCTCGCCTTCGGAATAATGGCTTCGCAATTCGGCGAACTGCTCGTCGCTGACCGCGTGCGCATCGCGCGTAACGGTCTCGGCCAGCCGCAAAGCGGCCTTCTCGGCCGGAGTAAAGTCATTGCGTCCCTGCCACTCTGCAAGGTGCGCCAGCTGATCGTCGGTCCACCCCAGCTTGCGAGCCAGGGTCGTATGGCTTGCCAGGCAGTAGGGCGTTTGATTCACCTGGCTGGTCCGCACGATGATCAATTCTTTCAGCTTGGTTGATACCGTGCCGGTATTCAGCACCGCCGCAAAGTGCGCCTGCATGGTGGCGAAAATCTCCGCCCGGTGAGCCATCACCCGGAACATGTTAGGCACGTTGCCTCGTTGTGCAAACACGCTGTCATAGAGTCCCGCGATGTCCGCGCCGACCTCGCTCCGTTCGAGCCTTGAAATTCTCATCGCCACCCTGCCCTCCGGCGCCGTCGATGCCTTCTTCTATGGTATTTCAGGACCTCCATGACGGCGCATGCCGCTCTCCAGAAGCCGGTAAGCTCTGGGCCTGTTAGGGTTTTGACGCACCGTACCGTGTCTGCTACCTTGGTATAGGACGATTCAACGCCCCAACACTCCTCAGTAGCTCAATGGCAGAGCATTCGGCTGTTAACCGAAGGGTTGTAGGTTCGAGTCCTACCTGAGGAGCCAATAAAATCAAGCACTTACACTCTCCTCCAAAACCCCACTTGGTCCATTTTGGTCCAAACCCCTCGGGAGATTTACGCTCCTTCTCTTTGGTGCTGCGGACTCTTCGTTGATTGGTTGAACTCCGGAGACGAGCGTTGGCTTCCAGTCAGAGAGAATCTCGGACGTTCGGGAATTCAGCGCCTGCAGCACACTGCCCTCGATCTCCTGCATGTAAACATCCCCAGTGGTCTGGATGCTCGCATGGCGAAGCGCCCCTTGAGCATCCTTGAGAGTCCCGTGACGCTGAAGATGCGTGCCAAGCGTTCGGCGCATTACCTGAAACGTAATGAGCCGGTCCGGGATGCCGAGTTGGCGGGCAATCGGCCTGATCCTTGCCGTCAAGAAGTTCTTGCTCCAACGAGGCACGGCTTGCCCCTTGCGTTCGCCCCGCCCGAAGGTTGGGAACATCAGAGCCTCCGGGGATGGATCAGGGCACACCTGCTGCCATGCCCGAATCACCGGTCGGACCTGCTCCGGAACTCCGATTGGGGCCTGACTTGC
>DASXXV010000324.1:0-2960 GCA_036502905.1 Occallatibacter sp.
GGGCGTAGCCCGGTCATTTTCCCCCGTAGCTCACCCGCCAGATGGAATTCGAGCCGTCGTCCGAGACGAACAGCGATCCGTCCTGGCCCACTGTGACGCCCACCGGCCGCCCCCACACACTGCCGTCGCCCATCGTGAATCCCGTCAGGAAATCCTCGTATTCCCCGGTGGCCCGGCCGTTCTTCATGGGCACGCGGATCACTTCATACCCCGAACGCATCGCCCGGTTCCACGACCCGTGTTCGGCGGCAAAGCCGTCGCCCTTAAACTCGGCAGGGAACTGGGAGCCCTCGTAAAACAGCATCTCCAGCGAGGCGAAGTGCGGGTTCACCAGGACATCCGGCGTGATCACCTTCGCCTGCAACTCGGGATGCTTGCCCGGGTGGCGCGGGTCCTGCACGCCGCCATGCGTGCCCATGTAATACCACGGCCAGCCGTAGAAACCGCCCTCCTGCACGTGGGTCACATAGTCGGGCACGAGATTGTTGCCGATGGCGTCGCGCTCGTTGGTGGAGCACCACAGCTCGCCCGTAATCGGATTAATCGCTTCGCCCACGCAGTTGCGAATCCCGGACGCGTACACCTTCACGAATTTGCCCGTGGGCGTGAACTCCAGCACGTCGGCCCGATGAAACTCTTCCGGGTGCGTGTCGGGATCATCCACGTTCGAATGGGAGCCCACCGAAGCGAAAAGCTTGCTCCCGTCCTTTGAGAACACCAGGTCGCGGGTCCAGTGCCCGCCGCCGCGCAGCCGCCCGCCGCCCGGAAGTTCAGCCAGGTTCTCCATCTTCCCGCTGGCTTTCAGGTCGCCGTTCTTGTAGGGGAAGCGCACGATCTCGTCGGTGTCGCCGATGTACACGTACTTCGGATCCGGCCCCAGCGGATAAAACGCGATCCCGAACGGCTGATGCAGTCCCTCGGCGAACACCGAAGTTTGTTGCGGTTTGCCGTCCGGTCCCACTCCGCGAAAGACACGAATTTTGCCCGTCTGGCTCTCCGCCAGGAAGATGTCTCCGTTGGGGGCAGTGCGCAGCAGGCGGGGATTGTCGAGCCCCGTCGCATACAGGTCCACCTTGAATCCCTTGGGCGCCTGCGGCCACGCGTTTGCGGGCCGCGGAACCACACTGGGACCGTTGTCCACCGATTCGTCCGGCGCCGGCTTCGGCAGGTCGGCAGTGGTCAGGTGGCGGCGCGTGCCGGGCGATTGGTGGGCAGCGTCTGTAAATGCCGCCTGGCCGGTCAACACGGTGGGCTTGCCGTCGGCCCCATAACCGGCCAGCGGCAGAAACGAAATCAACCAAAAAACGAGGGTTTTTCCAAAACGATGCATGCGACCTCTTAAGCCAGGCTGGGGGATGCGAGTTAGAGCAAAGTCATTCAACTGGAAGATGATAGCAACCTGCCCGTTTCTACTTCGATGCGCCGGACGGGGGTGCCGGTTCACTCTGGGCCGCCGAATCTTCCCCGCCCGCCAGCCCAGTGAACATCGACACCGGAACATTTGCTTTCAGCAATACGCGGTTGTGCGACTGGGTTACTTCCGCCGTCCGCAGCAACTCCTTCAGGCCCTTGTTCGCAGCGTTTCCGCGGAGCGGTTCCGTGAAACCGCGGGCCAGCGTGATCAACGCATTCAGCGAGGCGGCCTGGCTGGCAGCCGAGTCGCTGGTGGGGGCGATCTCCTCCACCCTCAGGCGCAGCACGCCCTTCAGGCTCAACTCCGGGCTCAGACTGGCCACGATGGTCGAATCGGATTGCAGCGGCAGCTTGAATCCGAATACCGAGATGGCGCCATTCTCGTTAAAAGGCAGGCCGATTTCGCCCACCCCCCACGCCAGCGAGAGCAGCTGTACATCGTGATAATGCTGCGACAGCAGGGTTGACCCGGCAAACGGCAGCGCCGCGGTTCGGTGGCGATCGAGGATGGAGTGGATCTTCTCCGTGGTGGGATAATTCGAAACCGCCACCATGTCGTAGCCCACCTGCACCACCCGCACGGTCCGGCCTTCAGAAGGCACGCTGAAGATAGTGTGGCCGACATAGTTTTCGCGGCCGATGGCATGTGCCTCCAGCCAGCGATTTACCTTCGCGCCGGTCAGCTTGCCCACCAGCACCATGGAGTAAGACACCGGACCATTGGGACCGTCGGCGTCCGGCATGCGGTGCAGGCCAATGGCCACCTGGTCCAGGTCCCGCTCCCAGTCGATGCCCGTGGCCTCTACAAACTGCTCGTATTCAGGTACCCGCTGCGGCGGCTTCAGGTTGGCCTTGAAGAAGGTGCGCACCGGCCGCAGGTTGACGTACACGATGCCGTCCGACTCGGGCAACAGCCGCGCAGCCTCGGGCGGCGCCTTGGAACGAAGAAAAACAGCCAGCGCCAGCAGGACCAGGACCCCTGCGACCACGAGAAGCGTTCTGCGCGCACGACGGTTCATTCCTGACGGCCGGAGGAGCCGTCAGAAATAACCCTAACATCCACGGCTCGGCCCCTGTACGCCGATGTCGGGCATTGGCAGCCCGCACTCGTCCGCCCAAAGGAAACCAAGGCAACCGGGAAGGTCACCCGTCCCGATTGGCGACGGGCAATCGTTCGTGTCATTTGCAACGCATTCCCTCCCGCCCTCACTATTTCCCCGCAGCCCGCAAAGACCCCGCGGGACCGTACAGCGACCCTTCGTCGCGCGCGATTTTCGTGGGCGATTCCCCGCGCAATGGCGTAGACTCGGGTCGTTCGCAAGCACGGCCCTCTCCACCCCCTTAAACCAACATCCCTCGGAGGCCTTATGGCAGAGACAGGTCAGCGCGTCGGCGACTACGAAGTTATTGCTCCGCTCGGCGCGGGCGGTATGGGACGCGTCTACAAGGTCCGCAATGTTATTTCCAATCGCGAAGAGGCGATGAAGATCCTGCTCCCGGACTTCGCCGCCGATCCCGACCTGGCCGCGCGCTTCATGACCGAGATC
>DASXXV010000325.1:0-4547 GCA_036502905.1 Occallatibacter sp.
CTGACGCCAGCTTGCGGGCATACTCGAGGGCAGCTTCGCAGCGGCCTTCCAGATCGGTAGCCACCACAATGGTTTTGAGACCGCCGGCAAAACTCATCGATTCCTCCCTGCGCTGTTCAGTTCCGTGTTCAGAAGCTGTTCTGCCCGGAAGCTGTTCCCCTGCCGGGGAGCGCTGCACGAATTCGTACTCATCGTTAAGTGAGTCTGCTCTTTGGGCCGGGAGGCGGGCAGTGACCTCATTCACCCCCCGGTGTGATTCGGGTCACAGGGCGCATTGGGGCGCAGAGTCGATGCCAGCCGAGCGTGATGTTTTCAGCCGGCGCCGGAAGTATACGGGCCGCATCCGAGGCCGATGAAAGGCAAACCGATTCCACGCTGGACGGCACGGCGGGCTTTTGGGGGCCGATTGCTGCCCAATCCGATAGAGCAATTCCGGATTCATAGCCCGGGGGGCGCGGTAAATCTGCAGCGAAGAAACGCGGCCCGTGAATCGCGAGCGGAAACCAGCGCCTGGCCTGACAGAGCGGAGCTGCGGTTCTCCCCTGATGGTGTCGCGTTGCGCCGGATAAAACCGGGAGCCTGCCCGAAGGCAACGACCCTCCGGAGGCGGGCATCGTACCCAACTTGCAAACCGTCCTGGGGCTTCCCTGCCCCGTCGGTATCAACTGTCCATTCGCAACCGGCACGCTTCGTTCCGTATCAACAACGCTCAAAGGAGAGTCGTCATGCCCGAGAAATCCCGTATGCAACCCGGCGCTTCGGATCATTCCACTGGACACGGTGGGGAGTTGCATCAACTTGCGGGGGGCACGCACCCGCCGCTGACCACGCAGACCGGCGCCATCATCGCCGACGACGAGAATTCCCTGCGCGGGGGCGAACGAGGTCCCACTCTGCTGGAAGACCATCTGTTTCTGGAAAAGCTGCAGCACTTCGATCACGAGCGCATTCCAGAGCGGATCGTGCATGCGCGGGGATTTGGAGCGCATGGGGTTTTCACGCTCACCGACTCGCTGAAAGGCATTTCGCGGGCGGCGGTGCTGACGGAAGCGGGCGCGGAGACCCCGGTATTTGTGCGCTTCTCCACGGTGGCGGGCAACGAGGGATCGACGGACATGGCCCGCGATGTGCGCGGCTTTGCGACCAAGTTCTACACCAAGGAAGGCAACTGGGACCTGGTGGGGAATAACATTCCGGTGTTCTTTATCCAGGACGCCCTTAAATTTCCGGACCTGATCCATTCGGCCAAGCAGGAGCCGGACCGGGCGTTTCCGCAGGCGGCCACGGCGCACGACAGCTTCTGGGATTTCGCCTCGCTGATGCCGGAGTCGACGCACATGCTGATGTGGGCCATGTCGGACCGCGCCATCCCCCGGTCGTTCCGGATGATGGAGGGCTTCGGGATTCATACCTTCCGGCTGGTGAACGAGGAAGGCAAGTCTACGTTTGTGAAGTTCCACTGGCGGCCGCGGCTGGGGATGCAGTCGGTGGTGTGGGACGAGGCGCTGAAGATTTCCGGAGCGGACCCGGATTTTCATCGCCGCGATTTGTGGAATGCGATCGAGAGCGGTGACTTCCCGGTATGGGATTTCGGAGTGCAGCTGTTCGATGAAAAGTTCGCCAACGAATTCGAGTTCGACGTACAGGATGCGACCAAGATTATTCCCGAAGAGATTCTTCCCGTGCGCATCATCGGGCACATGACGCTGAATCGCAACGTGGACAATTTTTTTGCGGAGACGGAGCAGGCGGCGTTCTGCGTGCGCAACGTGGTGCCGGGGATCGACTTCACCAATGACCCGCTGCTGCAGGGGCGCATCTTCTCCTATCTCGATACTCAATTGAAGCGGCTGGGCGGTCCGAACTTCCAGCAGATCCCGGTGAACGCGCCTAAGTGCCCGGTGATGAACTTCCAGCGCGACGGGCACATGCAGATGAGCCTGCAGAAGGGGCGGGCGAATTATCAACCCAATTCGCTGCAGGACGACTCGCCGCGGGCCGATCCGCATCGCGGAGTCGTCAGTTACGCCGAGCAGATGAACGGGCCCAAGCTGCGGATTCGCGCGGAGTCGTTTGCCGATCACTTCTCGCAGGCGCGCCAGTTTTTCTATTCGCAGACAGAGACGGAGCAGAACCACATCGTGTCGGCGTACATCTTCGAGTTGAGCAAAGTGGCGAAGAAGGAGATTCGCGAGCGCATGGTGGGGCAGCTGGCGAATGTGGATGCGAAGATTGCGGAACGCGTGGCGACGGGACTGGGCCTGCAGGGCAAGGTGGAGCCGGTGGCGACCACGGTGAAGGCGCGCACCGACCTGAAGGCTTCGCCGGCGTTGAGCATCCTGGGCAAAGCGAAGAAGACGATGCAAGGGCGGAAGGTGGGGGTGCTGGTTGCGGATGGGACGGACACCGCGGTGGTGAAGGAATTGACGGCGGCGGCCAAGAAGGCGAAGGCCAATATCGAGATTGTTGCGCCGAAGGTGGGCGGAGCGAAGGGTTCGGACGGGAAGATGATCGAGGCCGATTTGCAGTTGGCGGGCGGGCCGTCGGTGTTGTTTGATGCGGTGTTCGTGGCGGTGTCGGCGGACGGTGCGGCGATGCTGAAGAAGGAAGCAGCGGCCGTGGCGTGGGTTCATGATGCGTATGCGCATTGCAAGGTGATCGGGGCTACGGAGGGCGCGCAGGCGCTGCTGGATGCGGCGGGGGCGATGAAGGACGATGGCGTGGTCGCGGGCGGCGGAGTGGGGGCGTTTATGACCGCAGCGAGTAACGGGAGGGTGTGGACGCGGGAGCCGAAGGTGAGGACGGTGTACTGAACGAAGCCCGCTAAGTAGAAGGTGGTCTCCCACCTTTCGACAGAAAGAAATCGCAAGGATGGGGCACGGAGGTGGGGCTGCTTCCGAATCGCTTTCCACCTCAGCCTACTGCGCGGGCGTGGGCAGGCCGGCGTCGGGGAGAGAGGGCAGGGTGTGCTTTTCGAACCACTGCATCTCTACAAGGCTCCATTTGTCGCCGCGATCGATCCATAGCTGCGCGGACTTGTCGTAGCGGGCGAGATTATTTTCCAGCCAGTAGGGGCGATTGACGCGGAGCCAGGCCTGGCGATAGAGACCGCCGAGCAGTGAATATCCGTCGCGAATGTCCTGGATGCGGCCGTTGGCAGAGCCGATGGTTTCGACGAGGTCGTCGATTTCACTCCAGCGAGTCTTGTCGGCGACCAGGGACAGCGCCTGTTTGTAGAGGGAGACGATCTCGTCGGCGTTCTGGAATTTGAGGCCGAGGAAATCGATGCGGCGCGCGCCGAGGTCGAGGGCATCCAGAGCTTCGGGATTGGTGAGTTCGCGGTGTTCGTCGCGGGCGGCGGCGCGGGCTTCGGCGAGGAGGGTGATAGCGCGCTCGGCGTGCAGGCGCAGGTCGTGCAGAGTGGGGCGGATTTTGGCGGCAAGCTGCTGGCCTTCGGGCGAGAACGGATCGGCCCAGAACCAGGCGTCCTGCGCATCGTTGAGGCCGGCTCCCTTGAGGAGCGCGTGGGCGGCCATGATTTCGCTCTGCGCCTGGCTGATTTTTCCGGTGGGATCGGCGTGGAATGCGAGGCCGTAGGAATTGGTGAAGGCGGATTCATTGCTTTCGCCGGGCTGCCATGCGGCGGCTGCTCCGAAGAGGACGCCGAACCAGTTCTGGTCGAAGATACCTTCGCCGTCGTCGTTCCATACGGTGTTGAGCATGCCGGTGGCGCCCAGTTTCTGGCCATCGCGCACGAAGGCGCGAATGTTCCCGAGGGCTTCGTTGTTGTTGGGATAAAGGCGGCTCCAGTTGTTTACGCCGGGCGCGACCCACGTTTCGAGGCCGGCTTTGGTGAACGGTTCGATCTGCTTGGTGAAGTCGGGCGCGGCGTCGTACTCCCAGGGCACGGCGATCATGTCTTTAGGCAGGGTGGGGACCAGATCGGGGGAGTTGACGGCGATGTCGCCCCAGAAGAGCAGGCGCTTGTGGTTAGGCTCGAGGGTGGAGTGGATGCGCGAGAGGAAATCGAGATAGACCTTGCCCAGGCCTTGCTGCTTTACTTCGTCGCGAGTGCGGCCGAGGCCGAGTTCGGCGGTTTCGTCGGCGCCGATGTGCGCCCAGGGGCCGGGGAATACCTGCGCGAGTTCGGCGAACCATTTGCCGATCTGCGGGAGCGTGTTGGGGTCGCCGGGGGCGAGCACGTGGCCGTGGGGAGTTTCGCCGATGGGCGAGTACTGCTCGAACTTGAGCACGTGATGGAGATGGCCGAAGGCTTCCTGCTCGGGGATGACGGTGATGTGATACTTGGCGGCGTAGGCGGCCATCTCGCGGGCTTCGTCGGGGGTCATGGCGCCGCCGGGGAATGCAGCGACGGGCGTGGAGGAGTAGGCGAAGGTGTGCTCGAAATAGGGCGAGAAGATGTTGTACTTATAGGCAGCGAGGGTGCGGATTTCGCGTTTGACGAATTCCATGTTGGGCAGCGGCCCGCGGGACCAGTCGTCCGAAAGGCCGCGGTGGGGCATGGCGGGCCAGTCGCGGATGGTGGG
>DASXXV010000326.1:0-7875 GCA_036502905.1 Occallatibacter sp.
TGATACCGCTCTTGTCGCGATTATCGGCGCGGACAAGCTCGGAGCCTTCGTTCGCCTGGCGGACACCCAGCGTAACCTTGCACCCGTCGCCGCAGTGCGTGCAGATGGTGGAGACGTGGTTCATCTCCCACGGGCGCGTCCGGTACCGATAACTCCCGCTGGTCAAGGCGCCCACAGGGCATGCGTCAATGCACATGCCGCACTCTTCGCAGTCGAGATGATCTTCATGGTTAGGGGCAATCACCGAGCTTACGCCGCGGTTCTGGATACCCAGCGCCCACACGTCCATGCCTTCACCGCACATGCGCACGCAGCGGTAGCAGAGGATGCAGCGCGGCCGGTCGAAGAAAACCGCCGGCGACCACTGCTGCTCTTCGCGGTGCTGTTTGGCTTCGGCGTAGAGGCTCTCGCCGGCGCCGTACTTGAAGGTCATGTCCTGGAGTTCGCATTCGCCGCCGGCGTCGCATACCGGGCAATCCAGCGGGTGATTCCCGAGCAGCAACTCGAGGGTGGCCTTGCGCGCCTGGGTGATCTCGGGCGAGTCGGTAATAAAGACCTGGCCCTCGGCAACGATCGTGGTGCACGCCGTCTGCAGCTTCGGCACCTTCTCCTGGCGGACCAGGCACATGCGGCACGCGGCCTGCAGTGACAACCCGGGATAATAACAAAACGCCGGAACCTCTATGCCCGCCCTGCGGCAAGCCTCGATCAACAGCGTCCCCGCCGGCCCTGTCAGCTTCTTTCCATCGACTGTAAAAGTTACGTCTGGCATTTTTTCCTTGGGCTCTTGGTCAGTCCCCGAACGCTCGGCATCCTGAGCAAAGCGACGCGTACCCGCTTTTCGCAACTGCTGTTTATATCACCGTCAACTCCGGCGTGGCTCCATGCTTCGCAAACGGACACGGCTTGCCGTCCAGATGATCCTCAAACTCTTTCCTGAACTTCTTCACAAATCCCAGGGTGGGCATCGCCGCCGCATCGCCCAGAGGGCAGAAGGTGCGGCCCATCATGTTCTCGGCGAGGTAGCGGATGTTGTCGATGTCTTTGGCCACGCCGAAGCCCGCATGGAACCGGGTCAGAGACTTCTTCAGCCAGTCGGTGCCTTCGCGGCAGGGAATGCACCATCCGCAGCTCTCGTGCTGATAAAAGCTGATGGTGCGCAGTGCAAACTCGACCATGCAGGTCTGGTCGTCGATGACCACCACTCCGCCCGAACCCAGCATCGACCCGGCCTTGCCCACCTGGTCGAAATCCATTCCCAGGGTTTCGATTTCCTCGGGCAGCAGCACGGGAGTTGACGATCCGCCCGGGACAACTGCTTTTAACTTCCGCCCGCCGCGAACCCCGCCGCCCACCTCGTAGATCATCTTTTTGAGGTTGTAGCCCATGGGAAGTTCGTAGACGCCGGGCCGCTCAATGTGCCCGCTCAACCCGAACAGTCGGGTTCCGCCGTTGCGCTCCGTACCCACCGCCGCATACGCCGCGGCGCCCATGGTGATCACGTGCGGCACAGAGGCGATGGTCTCGGCGTTGTTGATGACCGTCGGCCCGCCGTAGAGCCCGACAACAGCGGGGAAGGGAGGCTTGATGCGCGGCACGCCGCGTTTCCCTTCGAGCGACTCCATCAGCGCCGACTCTTCGCCTACTTCATACGCACCCGCCCCGGTCTGGGTGATCACATCGAAATCGAATTCGGACCCGCAGATCTTCTTGCCCAGGAAGCCCTTTGCGTATGCATCGGCGACGGCCTTCTCCATGATCTCGAGCAGGTAGCGGTACTCGCCGCGCAGGTAGATGAAGCCCAGCTTCGACCCGATCGCCAAGCCCGCGATGATCGTGCCTTCAATTACCGCGTGCGGATCGTGGAGAAAGATCAGGTGGTCCTTGCAGGTGCCGGGTTCGCTCTCGTCGCCATTGATCAGCACGTACTTGGGTTTGGTGGATTGTTTGGGAACAAAGGACCACTTCAGCCCAGTGGGAAAACCCGCGCCCCCGCGGCCGCGCAGGTTCGAGGCTTTCATCTCGTTGATGACCCAGTCCGGCCCCTGCGCCAGGCACTTCTTCACGGCATCGTAACCGCCCAGTTCGACATACTTGTCGATATTCGCGGCTCCCATGCCGAAGCGCCTGGTCACAATCTTCACTTCGTCGGGATGAGATACCAGCCTAGGCATTATTTTCCTTTTTTCCCGGGTTCTGGACCTGGCTTCGATACTGATCCAGGATGGTTGGAACATCGTTCGGGGTCAGGTCATCGTGAAACGCGTAGTTTACCTGGATCGCGGGCGCCCAGCAGCAAACTCCGATGCACTCCACTTCCTCGAGCGAGAACACTCCATCTGGGGTGATTCCCTTGTGTCCGATGTTCAACTCCTGCTCAAACCTCGCGAGAAGGTCATAGGCGCCGCGCAGCATGCAACTGATATTAGTGCACACCTGGATGTTGAATCTGCCCGCCGGCCTGAAGCGCAACATCGAGTAGTACGTCGCCACGTTTCGCACTTCCAGCGGCGTAATCGAGAGCCGGTCGGCAATTTCGGCAATCGCGGCATCGGAAAGATATCCGATCTCGTCCTGCGCATAGAGCAACATGGGAATCAGCGCCGACCTTTTCGCCGGGTATTTCCTGACCAGCGCGTCGAAGCGGGCCGCAAGCTGCGGGGAGAAGATCGACATTGTTTCATTGCCACTACTGCTCATGCATCAACTCCCGCGCCCACGCCTCGGCAACCATATCCATCTCTTCCGCAGTTTCGCCGGAGCGAAGCCCACCCGCTTCGGTCAACTCCAGGTGGCCGCTCCGTCCATCGTCGCGCCGCCAGTGGATTATTGCACCCTGCCGCTCCAGTTCCAGCCACGCATCGCCGTGCCGTACCGTGATCCGCTCTTCCCCCAATTCCACGGTGGCCTGGCGATTGCCGTTCAGTCCGTGAGCCGCGGTGTAGCTCCTCAGCAGCGAAGCCAGCGACACCCATAGTTCGACATAAACCTGCTCGCCGGATCCCGGGTGCCCCGCCCGCACGACGTCTTTGTTTTTGTCGCCGGGGTGGGTTCCAGCTTCAACCTTCACAGAAACCTTCCCCGAATCATTCCCGGCACAATCTCCTGCGCAATCTCTTCCGGCGAACTGACGGACCCCCGATCCGGAAAACCCTCCACCAGCGGCTTGAACGCTTTCACGTTATCGGCTTCTCCCTCGAGCAGGTACTGCATACGCCCCACAACCTTCCGTGCATCATCCAGCAACTCCACCTTCAAGCGCGACAGCCCCATCACCGGGTCGATGCTTTCCAGCGTCAGCCTGCACGAAGGCCCGCGCGTTCCAAACGTCAGTTCAAACTGCTCCTTGCTCTTCACCGGCCGGAAGGGGCCCTCAATCGTCGCAGCCCCGCGCCGTTTCAATTCCTGGTTGGCCTTCGCCATCTCCTGTCCCAGCGCGATCTCCACGCTGCGGAAGAACGCCACCAGTTCGATCTCTCTTCTTCTCTGCGCCTCGGCATCGGCTACTGCCGAATCCCTCCGCGCCCTCTCCTCATCCAGCAGCTTCGCGTAATCCACCATGGCTCTTCATCTGCCGTTACGGTTCTAACTCCGCTAGCGGTCAATCTCTCCCAGCACAATATCAATCGATCCGATCACCGCCACCACGTCGGCCAGCAGGCGGCCCTTGCACATCACTTCCAGTGCCTGGAGGGTTGCAAATCCTGGATAACGCATGTGCACGCGCCAAGGCTTGGCGGTGCCGTCGGACACGACGTAGTAGCCCATGGTCCCGTGACCGGACTCGATGCACTGAAACACCTCGCCCGCCGGAACCGCAAAACCCTCGGTAACGATCTTGAAGTGGTGGATCAGAGACTCCATCTGCGTCTTCATGGCTTCGCGATCGGGCAGTACGATTTTGGGCGCGTTTGCCTTGATCGGGCCGCCCGGCATCCCATCCAGCGCCTGCTGGATGATGCCCACGCTCTGCCGCATCTCTTCCAGGCGCAGCAAATAACGCGCCCAAACATCGCAGTCGGTGGAGACCGGCACCTTGAACTGGAACTTCTCGTAGCTCGAGTAGGGATTGTCGCGGCGCACATCGTAGTCGATGCCCGACGCGCGCGCCACAGGCCCGGTCACGCCCAGGGAGATCGCGTCTTCCTTCGAGAGGTGGCCCACGCCCTTCAGACGACCGAAGAAGATCGGATTGCCGGTCAGCAGGTTGGAGTACTCGTCGATCTTTTCGGGGAAGGTTTTGATGAACGCCTGGATGCGCTCCAGCAACCCCAGCGGCGGTTCCATGGCCAGGCCGCCTATGCGAAAGTAGCTGGTCATCATCCGCTGGCCTGAAACCATCTCGAACATGCGCAGGATTTCTTCGCGCTCGCGGAATGTGTAGAGGAACACGGTAAGTGCGCCGATGTCCATGGCGTGGGTGCCCAGCCAGATCAGGTGCGAGTTCAGGCGGGTCAGCTCCGTGAGCAGCACGCGGATCCACACCGCGCGCTCGGGAATCTCCAGTTCCAGCAGTTTCTCCACGGCCAGGCAGTAACACAGATTGTTGGCCATTGGACCCAGGTAGTCGATGCGGTCGGTGAGCGGAACCACCTGCTGGTAGAACTTGGCCTCGCAGGTCTTCTCGATGCCCGTATGGAGATACCCGATCTCGGGATACAACCGCACCACGATCTCGCCGTCAATCTCCAGCACCAGCCTGAGGACCCCGTGCGTCGACGGATGCTGCGGGCCCATGTTTAGGACCATGTGCTGGTCTTTCGAGCCCTCCGCCACCGGAGCTTCAAGAATCGGTGTTCCCACCAGATCGGGCATCAGCGATAACCCTCCACGGGATAATCCTTGCGCAGCGGGTGGCCCTTCCATTCATCCGGCATCATGATGCGCCGCAGATTGGGATGCCCGGCAAAGCGGATGCCGAACAAGTCGAAGACTTCGCGTTCAAAATAGTTGGCGCCCTGCCAGATGCGGGTGATCGATTCCACGTTTGCATCCGCCTCATCCACCATGGCTCGCAGCCGGATCCGCTCCTTGGACGCGTGCGAAAGGATGTGGTAGCTCAATTGAAAGCGGGGAAGCGACGGGTACCAGTCCACCGCCGTCATGTCTTCAAAAAAGTTGAAACCGGCGGCCTGCAGCGCACCCAGCGCGGGAACGATGTCTTCGCTGCCCACTGTCAGGGTCAGTTCGCCGCGATCGAACTTGGCATCGACGAGGCCGTCCGGATTCCACGCGAGCAGGGCCTTTACCGCGGCATGATCCGGCATTCCTTCCAGAACCGCGGCTTTTCCTGCCAGTGTTTTGCTTTGCGTGTCCGCCATCTACAGGTCCGCCTTGTCCATGCTCCAATCAAGGATGCCTTTGCGCACGATGTAGTACAGTCCTACCGCCACAAAACCGAGATAGACGATCATTTCCCAGAACCCGAACAGGCGCTGGCCCGTGATGTGGTACAGCCTCCGGTAAATCACTGCCCAGGGCATCATGAAGACGGCTTCCACGTCGAACAGGATGAATAGCATGGCGACCATGTAGAAGCGCACGCTGAAGCGTCCCCGGGCATCGCCCACCGCCTCGATGCCGCACTCGTAGGAGGCCAGCTTCACGGACGTGTTACGGTGCCGCCCGATAAACCACGAAGCAGCCACCATCCCCCCGCCCAGGGCGAATGCCACCAGAACTTGCAGCAAAATAGGCAAATATTGCCAGTGGTACGGAATCGGATTCATGGCTTTCCTGAACTGATTCGAAACGAGATTGCGGGAGACCCACTGGGAAGCAAGCTGCTTGGGACCCCACCGCTGGTTTGAGCTTAGGTTTTCGACCTCCTCACGTCAAGGTGAAGCGGAGGGAGGAAACCATTCCGGCCAGCCAGAATCTTATGTAATGGCGCGAATGTTCGGAGGTGATCGAGATCACGCGGATTTTCAAGGAGAAGGAGCAATAATCTCGAGTTCCGAATTGCAACCGGTACTTGCGTCACCAGAAGAAATCGCTCCGCTCATTCGATAAGCAGAGCAAGGATAGATCCGATGGCGGTTTCGATCATGGGTGTTTCCATTCCATTTCTGGCGCCGGCCGTGCGCACTGCCGAGATGCGCGGGGCCCGGAGGCGCTACATCAGTCCGCCGGCCGGCCATGCCCTGGAGATACTCGGGCATGCTATCGAATATCTCACCGACGAGTATGTGCACGAGGGCGAAATTTTTTCCCCCCACGATCCCCGCCTCGAAGCCGTACAACTGCTTATGGCGTGCAATCGGAAAATCTACTTCTCGTGCCCCGAGGTGCCTACCTTCGGCGACCGGCTGAGTGCCTGGCTGCACTGGAGGTAGCTGACCGCGGCTGACGCCTGGCTCGGCGTCTCGAGGTGGTTAAGCCACCGGGCGGCGATAAGCCTTGGCGTTGGGGAACTTAAGCAATTCAACTGCTGGGAAAGCCAACCGACCTCTCAGCAAGCAGATGCTACCCTGTCGGGGTGGAACCCTCCCCATCGTGTCCGCGCAAAACCCTCCGTCGCAGGACCAACCGCGTAATTCCATTTCTAATCTTTTTCTGCTTGCCTACCGCCGGGATCCCGGCGCCTCCGGCCAAGGCTGACGCCTCTCCGACGATGGTCTTCAACGAATTTACTGTGGGCGCCCCGCTTCGCCTGGTGGCCTACGGCGATATGCGCTTCACCAATCCGTCCGTCACCTCCGGCACCAATCCTCGTGTCCGCAAATGGCTGGCGGAGAAGATTGCCTCCGAGCACCCCCAGGCAATCCTTATGACCGGCGACATGCCTTATACCGGGTCCGATCCAGCGGACTGGAAGGTGTTCCAGGACGAAACCTCGCGTTGGCGCGCCCAGCACATTCTCCAACTTCCCGCCACCGGGAATCACGAGATTCGGGGCGATCGAATCAAGGGGATCAACAACTATCTCGCCAATTTCCCGTCCATCGGCAAGCACCGCTATTATTCCGCCCTGTTGGGCAGCGTGGAAGTTATCTCGCTGGATTGCAGCATGGCGAGCACCCCCACATCACCCCAGAGCAAGTGGTATGCGGACCAGCTGAACCACGTTCCGCCTCAGGTGGAATTCCTGGTTATCCTGCATCACATCCCCTGGATGGCCGACCGGCAGTCGCAGATCTTTGTGGGGCTTCCCACGCCGCAGGCCTTGGCGCTGCGCAATGTTCTGGAGGACCGCCTGGATAAAATCCACGCCAAGGTGATTGTTTTCAACGGCCACATCCACAATTACGAACGCTTTGAGCGGCGCGGAGTGGAATATGTCATCACCGGAGGCGGGGGGGCAGAGCCCTACCCGCTCCTGTTCCGGGGCCACTCCGATCTTTACCAGGACAGCGGGTTTCCGGTTTACCATTACCTGACAATCGACGTCTCCAACCACCAGTTTCACGCGCTGATGTGGAAGGTGAAGAACCCCGACGACCCTACCCTTTCTGTAGAACAGAAAGACGAGTTCACTATTCAGGCGCTCACCTCGCAGTCCTCACCGGCCGGAAAGACACAGCGCTAGGGGCCTGTTAACCCCGGTAGTGTTAACAGGCCGTGGTGCAAAGAACCAGATTCGATCCGCCAACATCAAATTCCAGTTTGGTCGCGCCGCCGGCATTTGGCAGATAACTCCCGTTTGGCCTGCATTTCGCGGCCCGCTGAAAAGCACAACGCTGTCCTCACCCGCGATTAGCACGAAGGGTCATCCGCCGATACAGGCTGGTGGATGAGGCCAAACCTCTCATCAGCTCTCCTCACAACCTGCCCGGCTCAACTGTCCTGCCCGCCATCGCCCGGAAAGAGCTCGGGCTGCTCCTCAGGTTTCGGGCCGCCGGCCGTCCTGCGCCGCGCCGGGGCTCCGATGAGGCT
>DASXXV010000327.1:0-6502 GCA_036502905.1 Occallatibacter sp.
CCGGCAGCGTACTGATGCCCATGGCGGACGTGCCCGCGCGCGTCCACCAGGAACTCGATCCCGACGAGCGGCTGGTGATCGTCTGCCATCACGGGCAACGCTCGCTCAACGTGACCGCCTGGCTGCGCAACCAGGGTTTCGAGCAGGCCCAGTCGTTGCGCGGCGGCATTGACGCGTGGTCTTCCGTGATCGATTCCTCCATTGCCCGGTATTGATCGGGCAGTCACGGCCGCCGGGTGGGGTGCCCTATACTCTTCAATGGTCAAACGTCTGCTTCCAAGGAGTCTCAAGATGGCCTCCGCCGCTGTTTCTTATGCCCAGGCAAATCACCCGCGTTTTCTGAACGAACTGAAGGATCTGCTCCGCATTCCATCCATTTCCACGCTGCCCGAGCACGCCGGCGATTGCCGCCGCGCCGCCGACGTGCTGGTGGCCGAGCTCCAGCGCATCGGCATGGAGAATGCCCGCATCATCGAGACCAGTGGCCATCCGCTAGTGTATGCCGACTGGCTGCACGCCCAGGGCAAGCCCACCGCGCTGTGCTATGGACACTACGATGTGCAACCCCCGGATCCGCTGGACGAGTGGCATACGCCGCCCTTTGAGCCCACCGAGCGCAACGGCAACCTTTATGCGCGCGGCGCGGTAGATGACAAGGGGCAGATGTATATGCACGTGAAGGCATTCGAATCGCTGCTGGCCGCCACCGGCAAGCTTCCCGTCAACGTCCGCGTTCTGCTCGAGGGCGAAGAGGAAGTGGGCGGGGAAGGGATCGCTTCCTATGTCGCATCGAAGCCCGCCGACCTCAAGGCTGATTTCGCACTGGTCTCCGACACCGAATTGTTCGCGCCGGGCCTGCCCACATTGTGCGTCGGACTGCGCGGCATGATCTATACCGAACTGGAAGTACGCGGAGCAAAGACGGATCTCCATTCCGGCATGTACGGAGGAGCGGCCCCCAATCCTTTTGTCGCGTTGGCCCAGATTATTGCGAAGCTGAAGGACGAGAACGGGCATATCCTGATTCCCGGCTTCTACGACAACATCGTTCCGCCCAGCAAGGAAGAACTCGCGGCCTGGAAGAGCCTTCCCTTCGACGAGGAGGAATATCGCCAGAACGAAGTCGGCGCGAAAACCCTGGTGGGCGAAGACGGCTATAGCGTTCTGGAGCGCACCTGGGCAAGGCCGACCGTGGATGTGCATGGAATCCCGGGGGGCTTCACCGGCGCGGGCGCAAAAACCGTCATTCCCGCCAAGGCTACGGCCAAGATATCCATGCGTCTGGTGCCCGACATGACACCGGCCAAGGCATTCGAGCAATACAAAAGCTACGTGGAGAAGATCGCGCCCCGGGGTGTGGATGTTTCGATCCGGCTGATCCATTCCGGGGATCCCTGTCTCATCCCGGTGAACAATCCCTACATCCAGGCGGCTACGCGGGCGCTGCACGAGGTCTGGGGCAAAGACACCGTGTTCATCCGCTCCGGCGGATCGATTCCCATCGTGGGCGACTTCGACCGCCACCTGGGTCTGCCCAGCGTGATGATGGGCTTTGGCCTCCCCGACGACAATCTCCACGCCCCCAACGAGAAGTTCCATCTCAAGAACTTCGAGCTGGGGATCAAGTCGATCATCCGCTTTCTGGAGGAGACCGGTCGTTGATGCCGGAAACCGGCGAATCGAAAGTCGACGCGGTTGGATTCGTCCTGGCCGGCGGGCAATCCAGCCGTATGGGGACAGACAAGGCCCTTGTGGAGTTTGGCGGCCAGCCCCTGATTGTGCGTGCTCTAAATATTCTGACGGCCGCCAGGCTGAAGGCTTTTATCGCCGGCGCGCTTCCCCATGTACGCTCGCGGATGGAGTTGTACGCGCCCATCATCCCTGACCGGGAGCCGGGACTCGGACCGCTGGGAGGAATCTGCTCGGCTTTAGAGTCCACCCCAGCAAAGTTCGCCGTATTCCTGCCGGTCGATATTCCCCTGTTGCCCTCTTCGCTTGTTTCCTGGCTCATTCATCGAGCCCGTATTAGCGACGCGGCGGTTACCCTGCCGGCGGTGAACGGGTCGCCCCAGACATTTCCGGCGGTCATCTCCCAGCGCGCGCTGCCTGCGCTCGAACGAGAGCTTGCAGACCGCCGGCTTGGCTGTCTCGCATCGTTTCGAAGCGCCGCTGTCGAACTCGGGGAGAGTGTTTCGATCGTCGATGTGGAGGCTCTGGTCCAGTCAGGACAGGCGCATCATCCGCAATCGCTTCCCGCGGTGCGATGGTTTCTGAATTTGAACGCGCTGCGGGATCTGCGCCGGGCTGCGTCCCTGGCCGGAACTCGCGTAAGCTGATCACAGGCATGCTCGATGATGAACTCCATCCTGGTCCGGCCCCTTCCGATACGGAGCCGCTTGAACCGGAATTGTCAGAAAACCTTCCCCCGGCGAGCGCCCCTGACGCAACCGCCCAGCCCGTCATCGCGTTTCGAAATGTTTCCATCTCATTTGGCGGCAGGCCCGTGCTCGAGGACGTCAGCTTCTCGGTCGATCGCGGGCAGACCCTTTGCATCCTGGGACGCAGCGGCGTCGGCAAGTCGGTGTCGCTGCGGATGCTCATGGGGTTCCTTAAACCCGATTCGGGTTCCATTCACGTCAATGGCCAGGAAATCACCGAGCTGTCCGAGGCGGGGATGCAGCAGATTCGGAAGCGCATCACCATGGTGTTTCAAAACGGGGCATTGTTCGACTCCCTCAGCGTGCGCGAGAATGTAGCCTTTCCGCTGCGCGAGCGCGGCGGCCTGGACGAAGACCAGATCCTGCAGATTGTGGACCGGCTTCTCGAACTGGTCGGGGCCGATGACGTTCAGGATCTGTTGCCCGCCAGCCTCTCCACCGGGCGGCGCAGGGCAGTGGCCATTGCAAGGGCGCTTGCCGCACAGCCCGACGTGGTGTTATACGACGAGCCAACCACTATGGTCGATCCCATCATCGCGCGGCGCCTTGGGGGCATCATCCAGCGGCTCAAGCACCAGCTTGGGTACACCAGTATCGTGGTGACGCACGACATGCGTTTTGCGGAGCGGCTCGCGGACCTTGTCCTGTTTCTGCACATGGGAGGAGCAAGGTTCTTTGGTCCGCTCAAAGCCTTTATCGAATCTTCGGACCCGGACATCCAGCAGTTCGTGTCCCTGGACGCCTATCAGTTACCAACGGAATGAGTCTGATTCATCAATAAGTAATGCAAACTATTTGCAAACTAGTTAAGATTCAACTTGCAATGATGGTTCGCTTGGAGAGATGCTGTCTAAACGAACTCGCGCATTGGAACCTGGCAAGCGGATGTTTTACAGGTAGATGTGGAAAAGATTTGTTATACTGCCTGTAATCAAGTCAAGCCTAAAGGGCGTCTGAAACCCTTAGCGCAGCGACAAATTGCGTTGCGGTCATTTCACCCTGATCTGGATATGTGTCCCGTAGCACTGATTTGGTTCGGGGACCGCCACTGTTATTTTTCCCAGTGGTCCCATAACAAAATAAGAAAGACAATGAAGACCCGCGCTGTGTGACTGTTCACCGGGATCAAAACTAAAACTTGACAGCACTAGGGTTGCGCTCCTGCCAAGCAGCCCGGACTCACGGAATTCTCTGCGAATTCCTCCAGTGGGCCCCTACCAAGGTTAGGTTGTGTGCCTCATTCCGAAGTGTCGCTTAGGCGACGCATCACTATAACTCTTGGCAAATCGGACAGTGAGGTTGGCGGAAAAATTTATGGCTACGTCTGAATTCTGGCAACGGGTTTCTGCCTCGGTTTCGTCTCCTGAGTGGGCAAGGGGTGCGTCCGGCTCACCGCCGCGCAACCCCCGGGGCACTTCGAAGCTATGGATGTTTTTGGATGCAGTCACGGTGGTCGCCGCCGCCGTGCTGGCCACTTGGTATGAACTCAAGTTGAGCCCCATTGCGGAAGTTCGGGGTTTCTGGCGTGGCAGCCTCTTCCACGGCCGCTCCATGGGAATCCTGCTCGGGCTGCTGTGCGGATTCATTGTTTCTCTCATCTTTATCAGCAAGCGCCTGCACTTGTATTCCCCCACCAAACTCGGCGGCTATCTCCATGAGCAGCGACTCACCGCGCAGGCCTGCTTCACCGCGGGACTCCTGCTTACCGGTACGTTGTACATGGTGCACGCCGACGATATTCCCCGGCGAATTGTGGTAATTACCTGGAGTCTGGTGCTGGTGTCCCTCAGTACCCGCCGGCTGGTGTATCGCATCCTGCTCTATCGCCGTTTCGAACGTGGCCTCGGCACGCGCAATGTTTTGATTGTTGGTACCGGACCCGAGGCGCATGCGCTGCGTCACCACGTGGAGAGCATCCGCCATCTCGGCTATCGCTTCAAGGGCTTTATCGATCTGCCCGGCGCCGCTTCGCGTTTTATGACCACCTCTGGAGATGTGGTAGGCACCCTCGAGAGCCTCTTCACCCTGGCGCGCAAACAATTTGTCGACGAGATTTTTTTCACTGCGCCCTGCGAGCGCGGAATCGTGCAGGACGTGCTCGAAAAAGCCCGCGCCGCGGGTGTCGACCTGCGAGTCGTGCCGGATATGTACGACGGGCTCGCCTGGAACAGCCCCATTGAGTACATCGGCCAGTTTCCCACCATTCCCCTGCACCGCGGAAAGGTGCCGGAGATGGCTCTGGTGCTGAAGCGGGCTATGGACATCCTCTTCTCGACGGTGGTGCTCCTCCTTTGTGCCCCGCTGCTTATCGCCATCGCGGTCTTCATCAAACTCGACTCGCCGGGCCCGATTTTTTATTCCTCCGAGCGCATTGGCAAGAAGGGCCGGGTCTTCAAATGCAAGAAGTTCCGCACCATGGTTCGGGACGCGGAGACCAAACGGGCCGACGTCATGCACATGAACGAGCGCGATGGCGTGCTCTTCAAGATCAGCAATGATCCCCGCATTACCAGGGTGGGAGGCTTCCTGCGCAAATACTCCCTCGATGAACTGCCCCAATTCCTGAATGTGCTGCGCGGCGACATGAGCGTGGTGGGTCCGCGTCCACCCATCGCCAGCGAAGTCAAGGAATACAAGCTGAGTCACCTCCGAAGGCTCGATGTTACCCCCGGCATCACCGGCTTGTGGCAGGTGCAGGGCCGCCAGGATCCTTCCTTCGACAGCTATATCTCGCTGGACGTAACCTACATTGAAAACTGGAGCCTCTGGCTGGATATCAAGATCGTTCTCCGCACCATCGCGGTGGTGTTCTCAGGCACCGGGTCGTAGACCGACTCCCGGCCGAATGTCCCTTGTCTTTACGCGGGATGGATGTTCTGGTTGATGCTCAGAACATTCTCCGGATCGTACTTCCTTTTGACCGCAGCGAGCCTTGCATAGTTCGGGCCGTAGGCTGCCCTGACCAGATCTTCATTGGTCTCGCCAAGTTGATTCACATAGGTTCCGTGCGCGAATGGTTGCAATCGATCGCGCAGAGATTTCACCCATCGCACCGCCCCGTCTTTCTCGCCGGCAGTGTTCCAACTGCCCAGCATATCCACTTCAAAGCCAAACTGCCGAAGCGCGAACGCGGTGTCCGTAGGCGCTATGCGAGTCACGCATCCATAAAACGGGATGATGAGGACTCTGAACTGCGCTGGTGCTTCATGGATCGCGGTCCTGATGGTCTCAATCGCCGGGCGGAGATCCGGCAGAAACAGATTGGTCTGGAAGTGCGCAAATGGTGCGGGAAGAAATCCCGCGGCCTGTGCGTCCGAATAGGACATCGCTCTCACTTTGTCTTCCACCGGCTTCACGGGCGTTCGGAGCGGCTGAAGCAGGTCGTTGCCGCGGCTCGCCTCGCCCAGTGAGCAGAGATGGAGCAGGAGGCCCGGTCCGTCTGTCGATGGCAGAATTTCAGCAAAGACATTCAGTTCGTCCGGGCACCCTCGAATGAAACCGGCGAAGGCGTGAAGCATCTCGGAGACCTGGTGCGAGGAATATGCCAGGGTGCCTGAAAGGGCTTCACCAACTGGATGCAAGCGGTATTCGAACCAGGTAGCCACCCCGAAATTTCCGCCGCCACCGCGAATGGCCCAGAACAGGTCCGGGTTGGATACTTCGCTGAGGTCGAGTTCCCGGCCGTCCACGGTCACAACATGTGCGGCGATGAGGTTATCACAGGCGGCGCCGAACTTCGGCATCAGGAATCCTTCGCCGCCTCCGAGGGTCAGGCCCGCAATTCCGACCGTCAGACACCCGCCCATGGTCGTCGCCAAATTGAATGGACGGGTCGCTGCATCGAAATCGCGGACCAGAGAGCCGGCTTCGGCGCGCGCCGTGCGCTTCTCCGCGTCGACCTGGATGCGCTTCATTCTCGAAAAATCAATTACCACGCCGCCATCACACCCTCCGAACCCGGCTCTGCTGTGGCCGCCGCCGCGCACCGCTACCGGCAGATGCTGCCGCTGAGCGAAGTCGAGAGCGCGGGCGACGTCTGCCGCCGCAGACGGACGTACAATCAT
>DASXXV010000328.1:0-7596 GCA_036502905.1 Occallatibacter sp.
CGGTTATGTATGCACTTAATTTAGAACCGCTCTAAGGGCAGGGAACAGGCAACCGGGAACAGGGAACAGGGAACAGAAAAGGCGAGGGGCGCGACTGATGTCGCGCCCCTCGCTTGCCTTTTGCTTCAGATGTCGGGGCTGAAGCCCCGACCTACCAGCCCCGATCTGCCGGCGGCTTACTTGCGCAGCCAGTCCTTGGCTTTCTGGATCACGACGTCGCGGCTTACGTCGCTGATGGCGTCGGTGAGGGGGATGCCCTTGGGGCAGGCTTCAACGCAGTTCTGCGCGTAGCCGCACTCCTGGATGCCGCCGTCCCCGGCCAGCGCGCGCAGGCGCTCTTCCTTGAAGACCTTGCCGGTGGGGTGATTGTTGAACAGCTTGACCTGAGCGATGGTCGCCGCGCCGACGAAGCCGGTGGCTTCGTTGAATTGCGGGCAGACTTCCAGGCAGCAGGTGCAGCTGATGCAGTTGGAAAGCGGGTAGTTTGCCTCCTGCTGCTGCGGATAGACGCGCGGGCCGGAGCCGAGATCGTAGGTGCCATCGACGGGGACCCATGCCTTGACGCGCATCAGGTTCTCAAAGAGAACGGAACGGTCAACCTGCAGATCGCGCACCAGCGGGAACTTCGAGAGCGGCTCGACTTTGATGGGCTGCTCGAGATTCTCCACAAGGGTGGAGCACGCCATGCGCGCCTTGCCGTTGATGCGCATCGCACACGAGCCGCAGATCTCTTCGAGGCAATTGGAATCGTAGGTGATGGGGGTCGTGGGCTTGCCGTCCGCCGTGGTCGGGTCTGTGGCAATCTCCATCATGGCGGAGATGACGTTCATGCCGGGGCGCCATTCGAGTTCGAACTTCTCCCACACCGCGGGCGCGTCGGGGCTGGCCTGGCGCTTGATTTCGAGTTGTACGGTCTTGGTTGCCACTTGTTAAAGCCTCCATGTTTGCCCGACTTGCGCAGTGTTAGTTCCTCGAACTGCAGACCGAGGCAATTCTCGCTCTGAATCTCTTGCCGTCCATCAGATACGGTGAGAGATGATTACTCCACCATGTTCGAGTTTCGCAGTTGCCGACCTTCAACGAGTAGCCGCCGTCTTTCCAACTTTCTGTTTTAGTGTGTCCCCGTTCCTTTAAGAGTGCGAATGCCTCTGCGTAAGAGAGGGCATAGATGTCCGCAGTCGTGGTAGTAAGGTTCCACACGTAAACAATAAGGTCGATGTTCTCTTTCCATTTCTGGTACAGGTTGACTCGATCCTGGCTATTTACGCTGATTCTGATTTTGCATTCCTTGCGGGCTTCCGAATGCCCGTTTGATCCAATCCTCGCTATGAGGTCAGTACCGTGCTCCTTCGGCGCGGAGTCAAAGTCGACCCCTCCTTCGCGTAGCTGTTGCTCCACGTGCTTCATTGCGAGTTGTCTCAACTCAGACATTGATCATTTGGTCACGTCGTAGCGGCGTGGGCGCGGCTTGATGAATTGCGTGTCGACTTCTTCGTATTCCAATTTCGGGCCGCAGCGTTCGCCGGTGAAGCTGGCCTTGGTGGTTTTCAAAAACTTTTCGTCGTTGCGCTCGGGGAAGTCGGGCTTGTAATGCGCGCCGCGCGATTCGTCGCGCTGCAATGCGCCCTGCACAATGACCCGCGAGAGCTCCAGCATGTTATAGAGCTGGCGGGTGAAGGCAAAGCTGGTGTTGGCCCACTGGCTCTTGTCGCTGAGGTTGACCCGGTTGTAGCGCTCCAGCAGCTCGACGATCTTTTCGTCGGCCTGCTTGAGTCCCTTGTTGTAGCGGATGACGGTGGCGTGCTCGGTCATGGTCTGACCCAGCTCGCGCCACAGCTTGAAGGGGTTCTCGTTGCCTTCGTTGGTGATGAGTTCTTTGTTGATCTCGGTCTGGCGGGCAATCTCGGCTGCAACCCCGCCGTCGCCTTCCGCAGCCGAAGCATTCCTGGCGTACTTGAGGGCGATGGGGCCGGCGGAGAATCCGCCGAAGATGCAGCTGACCAGCGAATTCGCGCCCAGGCGGTTGGCGCCGTGGTACTGGTACTCGCACTCGCCGGCGGCAAACAGGCCGGGGATATTGGTCATCTGGTTGTTGTCCACCCACAGGCCGCCCATGGTGTAGTGCATGCCGGGGAAGATCTTCATGGGCACTTCGCGGGGGTCGTCGCCGACAAATTTTTCGTAGATCTCGAGAATGCCTTCCAGTTTTCGGTTGAGGGTCTCGCGATCGATGTGGGTGAGGTCGAGGTAGACCATCGGCTGGCCGTCAATGCCGAGGTTGTATTCGTAAACCACCTTGTGAATGGCGCGGGTGGCGACGTCGCGGGGAACGAGGTTGCCGTATTTTGGGTACCACTCTTCGAGGAAGTACCAGCGCTCCGCTTCGGGTATCTGCTTGAAGGGGCGGTTGTCGCCTGCCTTGCGCGGCACCCACACGCGGCCGCCTTCGCCGCGCGCCGATTCGGACATCAGGCGGAGCTTGTCTTCTCCCGGTATGGAGGTGGGATGTACCTGGATGAATTCGCCGTTGGCATACCAGGCGCCCTGCTGGAAGACGGCGGACTGGGCAGAGCCTGTGCAGACTACGGAGTTGGTGCTCTTGCCGAAGATGGCTCCGATGCCGCCAGTGGCAAGGATGACCGCATCGGCGGCGAAGGAACGCAGCTCCATCGAGCGCAGGTCCAGGGCGGCGATGCCGCGGCAGCTGCGTTTTCCGTCGAGGATGGCGGAAAGAAACTCCCATCCTTCGAACTTAGTGACGCGCCCGTCTGCCTCGTAGCGGCGCACCTGTTCGTCGAGGGCGTAGAGAAGCTGCTGGCCGGTGGTGGCGCCGGCGAATGCGGTGCGGTTATAAAGCGTGCCGCCGAAGCGGCGGAAATCGAGCAGGCCTTCGGGAGTGCGGTTGAAGGGCACGCCCATGCGATCGAGCAGATCGATAATACCAGGCGCGGCATCGCACATCGCTTTGACGGGGGTCTGGTTGGCCAGGAAGTCTCCGCCGTAGATGGTGTCGTCAAAATGCTGGGCCGGAGTGTCGCCTTCGCCTTTGAGGTTCTTGGCGGCATTGATGCCGCCCTGCGCGCAGACGGAGTGGGAGCGCTTGACGGGAACGATGGAGAAGAGGTCCACGTTGCCGCCCGCTTCGGCGATCTTGATGACGGCGGCCAGTCCGGCGAGGCCTCCGCCAACCACGATGATTCTGGGCGATGATGCCATTGAGTCTTTCCTTAAAAGACAACTATTAGCTGCCAGCTTCTAGCTTCTAACCAGAAGGACGTGGTGCGGCGCGAGGGAGGCCGGGGCGGTAAGGGTGGATAAGGGGACGTTTTCGGGCGCGTTCTGATATTTCGGTCCCACAAAGGCCCAGATACTGGCCAGACCCATTGCAGCCAGGACGATTCCGCCGGCGACACACACCCAACCAAAGCGGCGGCGGGCTCTCTCACCCGGGGTGATGCCCCATTTTGCCGCGAACAGCCAGACGCCGTAGGCGAAGTGCCAGCAGACCGCAAGCATGGCGACGACGTAGAAGGCGAGCAGGAAGGGATTGGAGAGCTCGACCTGAACCTTATGAAAAGCGGCGCCGGGGTTTTCGGGCAGGCTTATGCCCATGAAGCGTTGCCGTAAGACGTGTTGGACGATGTAAATCAAGGAGAATACGCCTGTCCAACGTTGTGTGACATAAAGCCAGTTGCCCGTCCATGGGTAATACACCACATTCGATTGGCCGCGCAGCCAGATGTAGACCCCGTACAGCCCGTGAAAGAGGAGGGGGATGAAGATGAAGGTCCACTCCAGGACGCGGACCAGGGGCAGGGCATTCAGGAATTTGACCTGTTGGCCATAGGCCGCCCACCCATGGAGGGCTTCGAAGTTGGAAACGATGTGCTCGATCAGAAATGCGCCGATGGGCACGATTCCGGAGAGCGAATGCAGCTTGCGCCAGATAAACGAGGTGCCCTCACCAGCGCGGATCGGCTGGACGCCGCGGCGGACCTGATGGGACGGTGGTTGCGCGGCGGGTGGTTGGGCAGTCGCCATGAAGGTGTTCGGCTCCTTTTGAGCAGGCGGTCAGGAGGTTGTGCGTTTCATATAGAGGGACGAAGTTTCTGTGCGCGCTACGACTGCATTATTGGGAACGCATCTTGGGGTCGTCAAGCGGCTGCGGGCGATCGATAGGTTGGAGGCAGGAACAAACGCGCGCGCGGCGTGGCTCACTGCACTTGGTAGGTATCCTTGCCCCACTTGAACCTGACCGACGGTGCGCAAGACTCGGACTTCATCGTAATCTCCGCAGTTCCCTGCGTCTCGCCCTGCTTCATCAGCACGGCTACGGTTTCCAGCCGGCCGTTTTCGTCGGTTTTGAGCTTTGCTGCCTGAGGTTTTCCGGTGGTCACGCTGAAAAGAGTTATCGTGGTCTTTGGTGTGAAACCGGTCCCCTCCATCAAGACGATCTCGGCGCTGCCCATGGCGCGAATGGCTTGCAGGTGACACCCCTTGTCGTCGCCTTTGATGGGGTTCACGACCAAACGCCCCATGGCGACGACTCCCTCTTTCTCCGCGTAGAGTGCGTATCGCACCGGCTCGCCTATTGCTCCCGCTGAAATCACGTTCAAGCGCCCATCGCTGTCAATGTCCGGCGCTTCTTTGTTCATTTCCTTATCGGATGGCTTTCGGCACATCACGACCCCGCGGCGTTGACGTACAAATCGCTTTGTGTGGGCCGCATGGCAGGCTGTTGGACATCCCAACCGATCGGCCAAGCGATCAGCGTATACGGCTTGTCCGTCGTCAGACCGGGAGCATACAGGTAATACGAGGTGAAGGATTTCCTGTCCCGCTTGTGCTGTTCGTAAGCAATGAATTTCAGCGTGATTGACGACGTGGCATTGTCGTTGCTCCTGGATGCGTCCCAATTCATCTGCATCACAAGCAGGTCATTTAGAGGATAGGAACTCGGCTGTGCGATCGCTCCCGTTCCCAGGAATACACAGAAAATCAGAACACATTCACGCGGAATCATGCGGAAGTGTAACCCGCGATGTGCAGAACGACAATCAGACTGTCGTGCCGATGCCGGAGCTTCTAACCAGCATCGGCAGCAGCGCAGCCAAGGCTCGCCCTCGGTGACTGAGAGAAAGCTTGGTCTCAAGATCAATCTCGGCCATGGTGCGATTGAGGTGCGGCAGAAAGAAGAGCGGATCGTATCCGAAGCCGCCGGTGCCGCGGGGCGAGTCGAGAATAATGCCGTCGACGGTGCCGTGCCCAGTGTGGAGGGGGTTGCCGTCGCGGGCGGCGACGAGCACGCAGTGGTAGCGTGCGGTGCGGGGCGCTTGCGGGACCTTCGCCAGGCGCTGCAGGAGCACCACGTTATTCCAGACATCGGTGTTGTCGTTGGCGTCGGGCGAGTCGACCAGGCCGCTATCGGCGGCGAAGCGGGCGGAGCGCACACCGGGCGCGCCGTCGAGAGCGTCGACTTCAAGACCCGAGTCGTCGGCGATTACCAGTTCCCCGGGAGCGAAGCGCGAATAGTAGACCGCTTTCAGGGTAGCGTTATCGGCGAACGTGGCGCCGTTTTCCTGGGGAGGTGGGATGGTGTCCAGAGCCGGAAGGGGATCGATGGCGATGGAGTATCTCGCAGCCGCAGTGCGGAAGTCGCGCAGTTTGCCCTGGCTGGTGGTGGCCGCGTAGAGGCGAAGAGGCATGAATCAAGTGTAAAAGGGAAAGACCAAGGACCGAGGGACCTCGGAACGGTGGTACCGCTTTGGATGTGTGTCTCCCCCCTTAACTCCAAGTTGCGTTGCTGCGAAGGCTCGCATCCGGTGGAAGTGGGGAATGCAGCAATGTGCCTCAAAATCTGTATTGAAATACTTTCCAAAGCGGGCGTCGAACCCGCACAATGGGACGTCCTCTTAATTCCGATCACAAATGAACGGAACTGCGTCGCTTCAACCACCGCAGAGGTGCAAGGGAGCCGGAAAAAATGTCGATTATTGCGGGAATCGGATGGCACATGGTGGGCGCGGCGTCGGCGGCGTCGTTCTATGCGCCGATAGAGAAAGTGAAGAAGTGGTCCTGGGAGACGACCTGGGCAGTGGCCGGGTTCTTCTCGTGGATCCTGCTTCCCATCGGCGTGAGTCTTATTCTGCTGCCGCATTTTGGCGCGTTTTATGCGTCGATCCCCAGCGCAGTGCTATGGAAGGTGGCGCTGTTCGGCGCCATGTGGGGGGTAGGCAATGTGAATTACGGGCTGACCATGCGTTACATGGGCATGTCGCTGGGGATCGGAGTGGCCATAGGTGTGACGCTGGTGGTAGGGACGCTGGTGCCCCCGCTGATGCACGGGCAGGCGGGCACGCTGTTCACGACCAGGAGCGGCCTCTTCAATATGGCGGGCGTGCTTGTAGCGCTGATAGGCGTGGCTATCGTGTCTTACGCCGGACATCAGAAAGAAGAGCAGTTGAAGGCCGCGAATGCGAGCGAGTTCAACGTGCTGCTGGGTCTGGGACTGGCGGTGATGTGCGGCATCTTTTCTTCCGGAATGTCGTTTGCGATGGATGCCGCGGGGCCAATCAAACAGGCAGCGGAAGGCCTGGGGATCAAGCACCTCTACTCGGCACTACCAGCTTACGTCTTTATCATGGGCGGCGGCGCGATTGTGAACCTGGGCTACTGTTTCACTCGTCTTGCAGTGGTGAAGAAGATCTCTTTGCGCCGCGACCTTGCCGAGCCGGGGCCGACGCTCCTGAAAAACGCGGCGATGGCGGCTACCGGCGGCATCATGTGGTACCTGCAGTTCTTTTTCTACGCATGGGGCCAGGCGAATATTCCCGACCGGCTCAGTTACGTGAACTGGATGCTGCACATGAGCGGTTATGTGCTGTTCGGCGGCATCGTGGGACTGTCGCTGGGCGAATGGGCAGGCGTGACCAGCCGGCCCGTCCGGCTGCTATGGGTGGGCATCCTGGTGATCATTGCCGCGGCGAACCTGGTGGGACTGGGGCTGGCGTCTTAGAGACAGTGAACAGTGGACAGTGAACGACTCTCACTTCGACCAGGGGGGAACCACGCCGGTCATGCGCGCATAGGCAATCAACTGGCCCATGTGCTCGTTGGCGTGGACGATGATGCGGAGGTACATCCCATCAACGGTGGCGTCGCGGCTGGCGACTCTGACCTTGCGCTGGAAATCCTGCGGTGTCTCGGCCAGGCGAGCCTGCTTGACGGCATCGAGAGAACGCTTGAGCCAGTTAATGACGTCGGCTTTGGAGGTCACTGTCGTTTCCATTTCCTGCTTCAATTCGGCGGGCATTTTGGGGCCGGTCATGCTCAGCAGCCAGAAGTTGGCCAACACGATGTGCATGTAGACTTCGCTGGTGGAACGGACGCCGGGCGCGGGTCGCCACGCGAACTTGTCGGCGGGGGTGACTTCAGCAAGCGCGATCAACTGCTGGGAGACGTGCCTCCACTCGCCGTCATAGCCCTGCCACAGGCCGTCAAGCGGGTCCTGTGAAACCGCCCGGGGCGTGGTGAAAAAGCAAACCGCAAACAGTGCCATCGCCAGGATCTTCTTCATCGCATGTTCCTCTCGCGTTT
>DASXXV010000329.1:0-9612 GCA_036502905.1 Occallatibacter sp.
GGGCTGTTATCGCCAGAAATCGGTAAAGCCCTTGGCGACTTGATCACTGCCCGTCCGTCGAGTCAGGTGGATCCACACTGTCCACCCGGACACTTCGGGGAGGAGTATGGCGTGGATCAAGCCCCTGATTGCTCGCGTCGCATGACACACCCGAGTCGATGCCAATCCGCCTATCAATGATTCACAAGGCCGACCGTGTTGGGACAGCGCCGGTTTAGCGAACCAACCCACTGCGCAGCGCCTTGGCGACAGCCTCCGATTTGGAGTGTACCTGCAGCTTCTGGTAGATCCCGCGGGTGTGAAACGCCACTGTTCTCACGCTGATGCCGAGCTCGGTGGCGGCCGTCTTGTAGTGGTGGCCCTCGGCGAGCAGTTTCAGCAGCCGCATCTCCTGGCGGCTCAGATGGCATTCAGCGTGTGAAGTCGGCTGAAACTGATGGAACACGTCGATGACACGGCGGGCCACCTCCGGCGACATCGGCGCTCCGCCGCCGACCACCTCGCGCAAGCTCTCCAGCAGCTTGGCGGGTGGCGTGTTTTTCAGCAGGTAACCGCAGGCGCCGGCGCACAGCGCCTGGAAAACGTGCTCATTATCCTTATATACAGTCAGCATCAATAGCAGCAAGGGCGGGTAGCGCTGCTTCAGCGCCCGCACTCCGTCAATTCCCGACATGCCCGGCAGACCGATATCGACCAACATGACATCGGGCAGATCCAGCCCGGTGTTCTCCAGCGCCTCCTCCATGGAAGCGAAACGCTGAACACACTGGAAGCCCCCGGTGCCATCGATTAGTGACGCCAAGCCTTCCCGCACCTCGCGCTCGTCTTCGACGATCGCTACTTTGATGATGCCCGCCATGGGGCCACCGTAGTGGACACTCTACACCTGCGGCGAGGGTAGCCGCCAGGGCTGGGTCTGTCAACCTGTCTAAATATGCGGGTTCCAATTCGCGTCGACTTGGTTTATCTTCTTTCTGTGAAAGAGGGGGATCGGCTGACGGAAGGGCAGCGGTCGTTCTCCTGGGACCCGACCGCGGTGTTCCCCGCCGTCGTATGTCAACCACCCTCTCAGACTGTTTGCAGTCAAGGGCGGAAAGGCTTGGAGCGAACTACTATGATCTGCCATGCGCGAAGCGGGGCAGCTCGGCTTCAGCTGATCGAACTGCTGTGATGGATGGCCGGCCCAAGCTGAGTGCATTGTTCAGGATCCAGCGCATAATCTGCCTAAGACCAGAAACGCTAAGGTGTTTTCTGCTCAGGAGGTGAGCAATGAACAGAACCGCATTGTACGCTGGCCTACTGATGGGATCAGCGGTTTTCGGCCAGCAGTATGACACCGGTGGAGATGGATTCTTCTCCCCCGTCGAGTGGACTATCATCAAGACTCTTTCTCCTTTACCCGATCTGCCCGTGGATACGAGCAACAAGTACCGCGACTCGCCCGACGCGGCTCTTCTTGGCCAGAAGCTCTTTTTCGAGCCGCGCCTCTCCGGCCCGATTCAGACCGGCACGCCCCAGCAAGGCCAGCTGGGCGCGATCGGCGAGAAATACAAGATCGCCTGCCGCAACTGTCACATGCCGGAATCCGGATGGCTCTTCGACATCCGCTCGAACAACGGTGGCCCTATTCCGAATGCGACCGCGCTCGGTTCGAGTTGGATGACCCGCAATGTCAGTAGCATCGTCAATACCGTCTTCTACATTCAGCCAGTCTCCGGCGCACACTGGCGCGAAAACGACGGCTACTCAGACTCCGAATGGTTCGATGCGCAGAGCGAGCCTGAAGGGCCGCCGGTGCAGAACGGCAGCCGTCTGCAACTGGCGCACGTGATATTCGAACACTATCACGACGACTACAACGACGCGTTTCCGGACTGGCCGCTCGACCCGGGCCTCGCCGACTACAAACGATTTCCAGCCACCGGTTCGCCCTACACCGACACGGCTAATTGGAACGGCCTGACCCCTGGCGATAAGGAGATCGTTCGGCGCATCCTGGCCAACTATGGCAAAGCCATCGAGGCGTATCTGAGAAAACTCGTGAGCCGCAATGCGCCCTTCGACCGTTACGTCGCTGGCGAGCGCGATGCCATCAGCCTTCAGGCGAAGCAGGGCCTCAGGCTATTCATTGGCAAGGCGGGCTGTGTCGGGTGCCATAACACGCCGCTGTTTTCCGACGACGATTTCCATGTTATCGGTCTGCACATCGACACTACGCTCTCGCCGCACGCTGACCCGACCGAGACCGGACGCGTCGCGAACCAAGCCCTCATCTGCAATCCTGCGATCGCCGATGGCGACTTCAACGTCAACGGACCTTTCAGCGACGATAGGGATACGAATCGCGATGGCAATTTCTGCCAGCAGTCGATCCCCGTGGGTCTTTGGCGCACCAAAACGCTCCGCCAGATCGCCGGGACCGCGCCCTACTTTCGCGACGGCCAAGCAGCGACACTGGACGACGTGATCGATTTCTACGACCGCGGCGGCGACCCGCCCGGCACATTCCTCGGGGGACCGAAAGAGATCCGGCCGCTCCACCTCTCGATCCCGGAGAAGGAGTGGTTGAAAGCATTTCTTCAAACGCTGACGGGAGACCCTGTCCCGTCCCTATACCTTCGCGACCTACACAACCCGTAGCGGAAGTTCGTCGTAATGGTCCAGACACTTACAGAGTCGCGCGTTAGCCAGCGCTTATCTTCCTTCTGGCGACAGAGGAGATGAGATGGCGAATGTTCACCTGCGCGGCCAACGCCGAGGCTTTCGATCCGTTTACCGGGCGCATCCGGTCGTTAACTCCGCAGCCTCCGCCATCTTAAGAGCACCGGACGGTTGCAACCAGAAGGGAGAGCGAAATGAGGAAAGTTTGGACGATAATCTGGGCCGCTCTGGCCGGCGGTTTCGTTGCCTCGGTTGCCTGGGCGGATCCACCGGGGGACCGGGGGTTTACGGTCGACTTCTCGCAATGCACGGAGGCTGTGGGAGTCGGCCCAGTGGATTTCGCGAGAGCCTCCGCCCTGGTACCATCCGCATTCACCACTCTGCCAGTGGGCTCGACCGCGGCTATTGTTGTGCGGGCGACAAGCTGCGCCGGCGCGAAGGTAAACGGCGCGAGCCCTGTTCCGACCATAATTTCGCAGATCGGGATCGAGATCGTGCCGCCGGACGGGACCGGTGACATCAATAACTACACCCTGATCTACGTAACCAACAACGAAGACCTCACAGAGGCTTCTCGGACGGTCGGTTTGCCCGCATTTTTTGATCCAACCATCACTTACGAGTTCACTTACAACTCGACTGGAGAGGCGGGAGAGCTGTATGTCGAGGCCGCCGGGGAGGGCTTACCCGCGTATTTCCTCAGCGGGACGGAAACGGATCCCGCCGGCGCGGGTTTCGACTTCAAGGCGAACTGGTGGTTCAAGGGACCCGCCGGCATCATCAAGCAGGCCTCCGACTTTCCCAACATCGCCTTTGGCACGGCCAGCGTGAGCCTGCACACCAGCCGCAGCAGCCTTTTGGGGCGTTTAATCGGCGGCAATACCGACGCGGACTTTCATTTCCTGCCGTTGCGGGGCGTCTACGCGTCGGCTCACATGGACGTGACGGTAAGCACGAAGTAGGAAGGATTGGTGATCGTCAGCGGCGCAAGGGCACGCTGACCGTTACGGTCGTCCCCTGGTGCTGGGCGCTATACAGCGTAACGGTGCCGCCCAGGCGCTCCGCGCGCAGCTGCATGCTGGTGAGGCCCTGGCCACCAGGTCCGTGACTTGCTTCACCAACGTTGAATCCCTTACCGTTGTCGTCCGCTCGCAGCACGAGCCGGCCGGCCTCGACACCGAACCGGAACCTGACTTCAGAGCAGCCGGAGTGACGGGCGATGTTATTTGCGCATTCCTTGAAAATGAGAAAGAGCTGGCGGCGCGCCTCCAGATCGATTCGGAGGTCCTGGTCGGCGGTCGGCGCATCAAAACGCAGATCGATATCACGCGGGATGAACAGGTCGCCTGCGAATTCCCGCATGCGCCAGATCAGGTCGCTGAGCCGGTCGCGGGCCGGATTGATGGCCCAGACGATGTCGTTCATGGAATCGGCCAGCGCGCGTGAGATGGTTGCTATCTTGGAAATTGGATCGATCTGCCGCGGATCGTTGCCATTCAGACGCGTGCGCAACACTTCACTCAAAATGGTGATCTGGGACAGGCTGGAGCCGATATCGTCGTGCAGGTCGGTGGCGATGCGCATGCGAATTCTCTCCACCGCCAGCAATTGGCCGACGCGGTATCGGAACAGCGCATAGACCGCGCCGGCGGCCAGCAGCGCGCAAAGGCTGAGAAACCACCATCTCCTCCACACGGGCGCCAGAACGTTGAAGGCAATCGTGGCCGGTGTCCGGCTGGCGACCCCATCCGAGCTGACGGCGCGCACCAGAAAACGGTGGGAGCCCGGTGCCAAGCTGGCGTAGTTTACCGTGCGCTCGCTCGATGGCGCGCTCCAATCCGGGTCCTCGCCCTCGAGCTTGTACTGGTACCGCAGTGCCGCACCCGGCCGAAAGTCGAAGCCCATGAACTCGATCTGCAACTGGTTCTGGTCCGGCGCCAGTTCGAGCTGTTCCACCTGCGTCTCACCCAGCTCGGAAATCGGACTCGGCACGCCCCGGATGCGCAGGCCGGCGACCATCACCGGCGGTGCGACTGGCGCCGGCTCGGGGCCTGGAGTACGCCGCGAGATTCCCCCGTCGCTGACGAACCATAAGACGCCCGAGTGGTCCCGGTAAGCATGCCCCACTGCGCCTCTGGATAGGCCGTCGGCCGTAGTGTAATGCCTAACCAAACCTGAAGCCGGGTCGAGACGGTCGACACCGCGGTTGGTCCCTGCGTAGATACGGCCGTTATCGTCTTCAGCGAGGCACAAGACCTCGTTGCTGGACAGCCCCTGGCTGGCGGTATAGCGCGCCTGTGACGGGTGCGCGGACGCTGGATCGTCCACGCGGATCAGGCCACTCTGCGTGGAAGCGACCCAAATCCGGCCACCGTGGTCTATGAGCAGAGCGCTAATGGGTCCTTCAGTTGTTCCAGGCGACAGGGCCAGGAGTTCGGCGCGACCGCCCTGATACCGCACGAGCCGACCATCACGGAACCCGATCCAAAGGCGGCCTGCCTCGTCTTCCGCGAACGCAGTCGGCGTAGTATCCGCCTTCGCCACTTGATGCTCCAGTTGGCCGGTGGCGCGATTCCAAAGGCTCAGCTTGAGTTCATGCCTGACTAGATCGGTGGTCGCAATGTGAACCGCACCGCCCGGGTCCTCGTGAAGCTGGCGGATGAAATTGTCCGCTAATCCATCGGCTACGGTATAAATCCGTTTTGGTCGAATACCACCGAGTTCTTCGGCGTGCCCGGTACGCGAGAAACGCACCAAGCCTTGGCGTGTTGCCATCCACCACTCCCCGGCACGATCCTGAAGACCGCCTTCTAGATAGAAGCCGCCCGCAGAATGCGGGAAATCAATTGCCGTGGTGTGGAATCTGCTGCCGTCAAACCGCTGCACGAATCCGCCCGGGCCGGTGCTGGTAAGGACGCAGAGTTCTCCAGAGATGGTTTCGAAGATGGAGCGGTGGGAGGTGCCCGAATGGAATCCGTCGGCCTCTCCGTAACTGAGGAACCCGTGGCGGGCCATTTTCATCACGCCGCCGCGCCGGGTCCCCATCCAGAGGTTGCCCTCCCAGTCCTCCTCGAGCACGTAGATTTGTACTTCGCTGAGTCCGTTGGCTGTGGTAAAGTTTCGGAAAAGACGGCCCGCAGTTGCTCCGGGAGTGAACTCACTAAGCCCGCCGACCGTGCCGATCCACATTTTTCCATCGGAAGACTGAAAGATCGAGCGCACATCATTGTGAGGCAGCCCGTCGCTGGTGGAGTAGCAGCGCTGGATGACGGGATGTCCGGGATCGGGCTCCGCCACCAGGGAGCAGAATCCGCGGCTCCGGGTGCTGATCCATCGACGCCCGTCGCGACCTTGAAACACGGTGCCGACGAAGTTCTCCGGCAATCCATCACAGGTGGTGAACCGCTCGGCGCGCCCATCGATCCCGCGGCGATACAGACCAGTCCGGGCAGCTAACCAAAGCACACCGCGCTCATCAAAGGCTAGTTGATTAACGAGACGCGGCTCGATGGGATCACCCGCCAGCCCTATGTCGACGAAAACGAAATTTACTTTGCCCGCGGCGCGGTCCAGTCGGTACAAGCCGTTGTAAGTGGCACACCAGATCGCGCCGGACGCGTCCTCGCGGAGAGCATTGACGCGCCGGGAATCGGGATTCTGGTCCGGAAGATAAGTATCGAAGATGGGCGAAGTCGGTGACGACCGCTTCGGATTGAAGCGGCAAACCCCGCCGTCGGTAGCAACCCAATAGACGCCGTCACGGGTTTCGAGCAGGTCGTTCACCCACGGATGTGGCAGTCCCTGGCGCGTCGTGTAATTGATGAAGCGGTAGCCGTCGAAGCGCGACAGTCCCTCGTCAGTGCAAAACCAGATGAAACCGCGGGAATCCTGCCGAATCCGGTTGATGTGGTTATGCGGCAAGCCGTCGGCGGTGGTATAGGTTCTGAGAGGCAACTGCTCTGCCCGCGCGGCCATGGAGGCGATCAGCGGGACACAGATACAAAGCGCGGTCGCGTGCCTCACATCGTGCTCCTGCGGTCAGCGATGTTCTATATAGCATACGGCGGAATAGCATTCAGTAAAAGAGGGGGAACGTGCGACTCGCAACCAGGCCGGGTGTACTCGTATCCGTTCTCCTCGGGTGCGGAGTTTCCACGCACCAAGTAGCTATCGTGCGGATCCTGAAGGCCGAGTCGAATACGTACCTTCAAGGAGAAGGGTTTAGAGGAGGGGATAGCTGTTGCGAAATCCCCATCCCACCACCAACTCCCTACAGGGAGACAATGAGCACACTGCGAAGCCGGCGTTAACGGTCAATATCGCTAGCGATACCGCAGAACTCACCTACGGGCGTGCGGTACCTGCAACTATTCTACGCATCGATCTGGTGTGCCCCGGCAGCCAGCGCGGTGCCTGGAGTGGGCCTTTCACCCCTGATATACCAGGAAGGCATTTTGGGGGCGCGCAGGAAAGTCACCACAACCGAACAATGCGCTGCTCCTAATCCTGGGCCGACCATTTTGCATGCGGTCCGGAAGGGGATCGTGGCGTGATCCGATGCAGCTGCATGGTCCGCCAACGGACACTCCGCATCCCAAAAGCGGACAAGCCAATTTCGCATGGCAGCCACGAAAACGGGTTAAACAACAGAAAACAGTGCACCACGTTTGGCCCCGTGGATGCTCCTAAGTCCGCCATGGCACTCGGGCAAGACCTCCGCTTTGCAGCCCGTACACTACGGAAATCCCCAGGTTTCACCGCCGTCGCTGCGCTCTCCCTGGCACTCGGGATTGGCGCCAATACTGCCATCTTCAGCCTGATTGACGAGGTCGTGCTGAAGATGTTGCCTGTGGCCAATCCCGAGCAACTCGTCGCCGTGCGCCACACCCTATCGCGTGGAGGCACCAGCGGAAGTTTTTCTCAACCTACCTCTAAACTTCTCCGCGACGACAGCCATACGCTCGCCGGGATCTTCGCCTTCGATGCTGCCTCTGTGATCGCGAAGATTGACGGCGTGGCTGAGCCCGTAAAGGCAGACATAGTCTCCGGAAGGTACTTCGACGTGCTGGGCGTGGGTGTCAATCTCGGCCGCCCGATTGCTGTCGAGGACGACCGGCTCGGCCGGCCTCCCGTTGCCGTGATCAGCGATGGGTTTTGGCAGCGAAGATTCAGCCGCTCAACCTCCGTCATCGGCCGCAGCATAGACATAAAAGGTATCGCCTTCATCGTCGTGGGAGTCGCGCCCGCCCGCTTTTTCGGCACGCGGGTGGCGCCGCCGGCGCCCGATCTCTGGGTGCCTATGGCCGCACACGATCATCTCGCGCTCAAAGACAACACGGATGTCGGAATGATGGCCCGCCTGCAGCCCGGAATCCCCGCAGGGCAGGCGAGCGCGGAGCTTACGCTAATTTACCAGCAGGCCCTGGCGGAAGACGCGGGCTCCTCGCTCTCGCCCGACAGGCTAAAGGAAATCCACACGGAACGCATTCATCTCCTGCCGGCGGGCCGGGGCGGGGTGCGCGAGTTCTCGCAGCAGTTGCGGATCCTCATAGTGGTGGTTGGGCTAGTCCTGCTCATCGCGTGCGCCAATGTCGGGAGCCTGCTGCTTGCGCGCTGCACAGGCCGGCAGCAAGAGATCGCGGTCCGCCTGGCGATCGGCGCCGGCCGGCACCGTCTCGTCCGCCAACTTCTAACCGAAAGCGTGTTGCTGGCCATGCTCGGTGGCGCATTGGGACTTTTATTTGCGTGGTGGGGCGGCGATCTGCTCTTCGCCTTGAGCGGCCGTGAGCACGCTCCCATCCCACCTGATTCGCGCACCCTGGCATTTACCGCGGCGATGGCCGCGGTCACCGGCATCCTGTTCGGACTGGCCCCCGCCTTTCGCGCCACACGGGTGGATCTGATCCATGTGCTCAAAGAGAATGCCCGGAGCTTCGCCGTCCGGCGAGGTCGCCTGCAGTTGGGGAAGGCGCTGATCGTTGGCCAGATGGTCCTCTCGCTCCTGTTGCTGATTGGCGCCGGCCTCTTCCTCCGCACGGTCAGCAAGCTGCACCAGGTCGACCTCGGCTATGAGCGCGATCACGTTCTGGTACCCTGGGTCCTTCCCACGCTCGTCGGCTACGAAGGGCCGAAAGAACTCCAGCTCTATCAGAACCTATTCGATCGTTTGAACGCGCTGCCTGGAGTCCGCTCCGCCAGCCTGTCGCGCATGAGTCTTCTGTTCGGCTACTGGGGACGTCGCGTCTCCGTTCCCGGATCGACGCCCGTAGCCCGCGAAAAGACGGAAGTAGCTTTCAATGCGATCGCCCCGCGCTTCTTCGATACCATGGGCATACCCTTGGTGTTGGGCCGCGATTTCTCGCGGCAAGACGGCGCGACGGCGGGGCGAGTCGCCATCGTGGGCGAAGAAACCGCGCGGCAATACTTTCCCGGTCAGAGTCCGATCGGCCGGCGGCTTCACTTTGATGATCCAGACGGCGCGGGTGATGTGGAGGTCGTTGGTGTCGCCCGTGATATCAAGATCGTCAGTGTGAAGAGCGACCCGCGTTTCTCCACGCGTGCGGTCTACGTTCCGTTCACGCAAGCTCCGCCGTCGATGATGGGCCAGATGCAGCTCAAGATCCGTACCGTCGGCAATCCGAGACAGATCGTCGAAACCGTACGCCGCGCCATCTTGGCGACCGATCCGGATCTGCCGGTGCGTGATGTCGAGACACAGGCGGACCTTGTGGACGAATCCCTTGGAGAGGAACACTCCCTGGCCATGCTGCTCAGTTGCTTCGGTGTGCTGGCGACACTGCTCGCATCGATCGGGCTTTACGGAACCGTGGCATATGCGGTGGGCCGCAGGACCGGTGAGATCGGCCTGCGCTTGGCGCTGGGCGCGCACCGCCGTGACGTTCTGTGGATGGTGCTGCGAGAATCTCTGGTGCTGGTCCTCATCGGCGCGGC